>JAICHH010000123.1 GCA_025922715.1 Nitrososphaeraceae archaeon | reverse complement strand
AGGTCCACCCGATGACAAGCCAGTAGGTCCACCCGATGACAAGCCAGTAGGTCCACCCGATGACAAGCCAGTAGGTCCACCCGATGACAAGCCAGTAGGTACATCTGCAAAATATACTAACAATATTAAGCATAAAATTAACAACGAAATATCAGCAATTACAAAAATAATTAATAAGTATAGAGTAGGTCATATAAATAAAAAAATTATATATTCTGTTATTGGGATTATTGCAGTAGCAATTATAATAATGATATTTTCGCAAGAGTTTGATTTTAAATTTAACCAAGGAGCTGTGACAGAAGCAAAAGCTTTAGAAATTTCACTTAAAAATGTTTCAGTTACAAATATTGATAATAATAATATTAAAATTAATACAATATTTGATGTTTATAATCCAAACGAAGGAACTTTAATTCTCGAAAATATTAATTATAATGTCAATTTAGACAAGATACGTATTGCATCTGGAGATATTGGAGAACGCCCAGAAGGATTTGTGGCTTCACAGAGTGGTATTTATCCTATAATTGGCAATGGAACTGTAATGTTAAAGGACGAAAAAACAATACAAAAAGATAACAGAATAGACAACGTATGGAATAAAATTGTTAACAAATCCTCTAGTTTTCAAGTTAACGGAAGTTTTGCATATAAACAAACATCTAGTTTTCAAGCTCATGGAGGAGAAATTGATTTTAATCTGGTGTATCCATAAATTTTGATATGAAGTAATTCATAATCATTTATTTGATGGGAAGATTTAATATCTATTGATTTTCTTAAATAATGAATTGCGGTCATCGTCTAGTTTGGTTAGGACACTGGCCTTCCATGCATATATCATGCGAAGTTAGCCCGCAACCCGGGACTTTATTCAAAAGTAAAGCGGGAATTCAAATCCCGGTGACCGCAATATGTATAGGAATTCATATACTAGCTTTTGCTATTTTATAGTTGTAATAAAGACAGAGAAGGAGAGAAAAAGGTAAAAGATGACATCATGTTCAGTCAAGCTTTCAACTATAGTAAATAACAAGATTAGCATTGTTCCTAACAAAGAAAATTCTGCTATAGTATATGACTTCTATAATTATATGCAAGAGAAAGGCTCTTCAGAGAACCACTAGGTAAACAACCTAAAGTAGTTATTGATTTAACTACTTTTAGAATATGATTGTTATTGCAGAAATTTTCTTTTCTTTATTACTTTTGATGGTATTACTTTCTAGAATATCTCCATTATTTTTGCTCCATTGTACTAGTGATTCTAACCATTTTTTAATTCTTCTAATGTCATGTACAATAGATGTAGCTAGGATATCTTAGCTTAATAGTTTACCAACTGAAACCAAACATTTTTTATCATACTCTATTGTGATACTAGTTCCACCAAATCGTTTGTAACCAATTTCAATGGGTGTTGAGTTTTTCTTGACACCCATTTTACTACCAACTTAAAATCAATAACTAAAATACGGAAAATCTAACAGAACCTAGAGTTGTATTATTCTTGTTTGAATTAATTAGATAGAAAATTATTAATTCTAATAAAATTACAGAATTCTAGCAGTTTATAAATAATTCTTTAAATAATATAGTAAATACTTGATAATGGGTTTAATGGATAGTTATTTCGATTATTTTGACTCAGTTGCCATTTTTCAAACTCCAATTTAGATTTGAAATGGATTTTCACAATCCTTTTTGAGTATTTTATTTCTAACAAAATAGTATATTTTTAACAATAATCTAATTATATTCAATATCTATGTATATGTTAGACAAATTCTTCATATTTTGTAATCGCAAATATTTGGTCGAATACTTTTTGACTTTTCATAATCTTAAGTTTATAGCAACTTCAACAGGTTTTTTCCATTTATTATTATAATAAAAAATTAAATTCGATTGAGAATTGGGAAAAAGAATACTAAAGAAATAAGCCTATTCTTCTAAATGTTTAAAAGATTAAATTGTATAATAATATTATGAAGACAATCATTGTACTTCTATTGATTGGAATTGGAATTCTTGTTGTTCTTCCACAACAAGTATTTGCTCAAGTAGGTGCTTCAGAACAAATGATGAATCATATGAGATTCACTCATACCCAATTAGCAAATAATATAGATAACGTTATCCAATTGATCAAATCAAATAATACTTCAGAAGCCATCACTTTACTTGAAGGTATGGAGATTAAAATTGACCATATGAATACTATGTTTAATGATCTTGTATGGGAGTTATCCAATAAAGGTCATTAATATTTTGACTTTGACATCAAAATTACTAATCCAAAATTTATTTATGCCAAATTTTTTCTGTTCTTTATAATGATATTGCTACCAACCAATCTAACTTTAATAAATTCTATGAGTAATATAAAAATTCTTTTACGATACACTTTGTATTTATAGAATAAAAAATGATTTGGATATTCCTAAATTTCTATCTAAATTACTTATCATGCTGCTAATGTATTGGGTTATCCAAATCCTTAATTATTCTTCACATTAAGAGCTTTCTGATGGCATAGTCTCAAGTCCTCACTGGAACAAACATGATATCAATCTACAATTTGTCTCAGTATGATGTTCTAATAATAATTTTTCATAATTTCAATTAAGTCAAGATTCCAGATATATCATAGTCTAGTATTTTACCAATTTGGCTCAATTTAGGTGGGGCTATGACAATTTTAAAGGATATTAATTAACTTGGTTCACTTATTTATATATACATTTTATAATGTAACAAATAATACTTAAAACCATTTAGGCATACAATAGTAGTCATAGCCAAGTATTCCTGTCCGAGATGATGGTCTTTTGCTGGCTATGGCTCTTAATTGATTATACGATTATTTCAAATTTTTAAATACAAATACAACAACAATGATTATTTATCAAGGCTAGAAAAATTAGCTGAAATGAAAAAAAATGGAATTTTAACACAAGAAGAATTTAATATTTTAAAAGTAGATATAATAAAGATATAACAGTAATAAAATAAAGCAAAAAGCTGAATTTTCACCATAAACTTCTATTATTGATTTGCTCTTTAGTAGTAGGCAATGGTATTTAAATAACTATTTAAGGAAAGTATATTATAACCTCATATAAGTATATTAAGAATAACCATTGTTCAGAAATTTTAAAGGAGTCCATTGAACATGTGTGAAAAAATGGAACTATTTGCTAGTTATATTGCTACATGATGTAAAGGTTTAATCCAATTATTTCAAATTGGGAAAAATATACTTTTGAATATTATTTTTCTTTATAGTAATAGTGTATTGCTTGCCAAATCTTCTTTGGAGATGCAAAACATACCTGATAATTATATTCAATATTTAACCTTGCTTGTGAGTTCGGTAACAAAATACAATTCAAAATAGTGGTATGTCATTCACAATAAAAAATAAAAAAATATTTAATTTTATTTACACATGTATATGCACATTTCTGCAGAAGGTGGACAAGGAGATTTACAGGGAGTATCAATGACCGGTAAATCTGTAATTGGTTCATTTTCATCTGATTCTCTGTCTTGTTGTACTACTGCTGTTGTTGGAATAGTATTGGCTAGAAAAATTCCCTGTGACATGTAACTGTCACTGTTGTTATCTCCCATAACATTATTGTATTCATTAGTTAAAGTGAGTGCATAAACGAATGTTATTACAAAAGGAATTGCAATAACTGATTGGTTCATACTACTATTTCACTATAATAAATATATCATTCAATGAATAAAAGGATTTTAATATAAAATTAGTCAATAATATCTATAACATTTTTAGCTATTCATAAGTTAAGTTGTGGAGTAAAACTGCTATTAGATTTAGTAACAAAAATTCTACGACTTATTTTCAGAATTGATTTCCTCTTAAAAATTAGCAAATGAACAACACAATACACATTTTAAGATTTAAGAATAATGTATTGTATACATACTTTAGGATTTTATAAATATATAAAAAGTTTTTTATTATTATTGAACAATAATAGAAATGTTTAAGCTTTTGTTTTTGTTATAATACTCTATCTTCTTCCGAATCTTTAGTGGTTCCAATAGATTCACTATTTGTTATTCTCGCATCAGAATTAGTAGTTTCAATAGAAGTACTACCAAATTTCTTTATTATATCTACTTTTAAAATATTAAATTCTTCTTGTGTTAAAATTCCATTTTTTTTCATTTCAGCTAATTTTTCTAGCCTTGATAAATAATCATTGTTGTTGTATTTGTTTTCTATTATTGGATTATCTGTATTATGTATAGACATAGGTGACTGAGTTGCTACCTTTTCATCTCTTATTCCTTCCGATTCTTTAGTTGAATTCATATTAATATTGGAATCTTTTATTTCTTTAACTTTCGTCTTATCTTTTTTTCCAGTAATAGCGCCTATTATTACTAATACTAATCCAATTAAAACAAAGATTCCACCAACTATCATACCGACAAATGAAATTGAATTTACTAATATCATATTTTGACAATATTGATAGTTTCCTTGATCAAGCCCTTGTCCAGGTCCTCCCGTCAATGAATTGCATCTATCAAGGTCATAATTTGTTGCTGTATTAGCCCAATGAGAAGGGCCAAAAAAGATGATTCCTAAAATAATTAAAACAATACCACCTATTATCTTTCCTGCTGCCACGATAATTGTCTTTGAAAGTCGTTATTTAATTTATATGATATTCATTCTCTTACATCAATAATTTATTATTCTTTCAATCTCTATGTTAACTGAACCTCTAAAAATTTCTCTAATTGTTTTATCTTCTAAATGCAATTCTATTACGCTTTTTTCTTTTGGAATTTGTTCAAAAAAGATTGAGACATTATTTATAATAATCTCCTAAAAAAAGAAGTTAATAAATGGCATCCTTGTTATTATTTGTTGTTGTTCTGTATTATCAATTAATTCTATTATTATCATCTATTTTGAATTAATCATATATAAATATCGTAAATTGAAACTGATTGTTTATATAAAATATTATATACATAATTTAATAAGATTTAGATTTGCTAATGAGAAAAAGAGGTCATAAAGTTATTATAGTAGCAACAATAACAATACTAGTCACATCAGTTCTTCTTCCATCTATTGTCTTTGCAGAGAATGGAGTCATCCAAATACAAATACGCGGTGCAGGAGTAGGGGATAATTTGAAAATATCAGCTTATACTGATCGAGATTCTTGGGAGTGGCGAGACTCTTTCACTATAGGTGACAACTTAGTTAAACAAGTGGATGGAGTTTCTACTGGAGATATAATTAATGTATGTATAATAAACTTTAAAGATGGAAGAGAAGATTGCGATTCTGGTACTTTTAACAGCAACGGTAACGTAGAGATAAATATAGATGTCGGCTAGTTAGTTATTATCTCAATATTATTTTATTTACTATAACATTAGACTCTTATTT
>JAICHH010000122.1 GCA_025922715.1 Nitrososphaeraceae archaeon | reverse complement strand
TAGGAGATAACAAAAAGAAACGCTTAAAATACAAACTTAATTTTTCCTGATTTTTTATTTTTCTCTAGAAAATTAGTTTTATATAGTATTAAATAATTTTTTATACACATATCAGACAATTGTAGATGTTTAAAATAAACTTCATATTCATATAATATTATAAATTACGAAATCAAATGGACATTTTTAAGAATGATACTTTCAGATCTACCATTATTGTTTCATGTATCCACCGAAATTTTATACTCTTTTTCTTTGCATAGAAACTTGCGAATTTAAAGCCCTAGGATAGAATTCTTTATATAGATTAATCATATTTATTTAATAATGACAAAACGTTTTGGATGCTCCGATGTAGGTGTAAATTGTAATTGGACGACTACTGCTGATTCAGAAGAGGACATAATGATAAAGATTAAAGAACATGCAAATAGTGCCCATGGTTTTAAAGAAATACCACAAGATCTTGCAGATAAAGTAAAATCAGCTATTAAAGAACAGTAATAAACTATTTTTTTCTTTTATATAGTAAAAATCTATTTAACCTCTTATTTTACTAATTATCTTAAATTTATAGATAATGTAATGATTGTTTAACCTTCCAAAATATTAGAATATTTAGTAATAGTATATAATGTAAATCATCTACATGACGTTATATTATGTAGTTAATTAAACAAATAAAAATAAAGCTATATCTGATTAATAAAATTGTAAACAAGATCTTGATTTATATAATATTATTTTATAGTATGTTTAAAGAATAAATTATCATTTCAATCATAATTTATATAAATCCATTCTATTATGATTTTAGCTCTAGAAATAAATTAATATTTTATCGCTATAGAGTTATTTGCTTTTTCAATTCATAATAAAAAATAAATTCTTACTCAATACTACAATCTTGTAGTTTTTCTTCTATATATATTAAAATTATTTTTATCTTAATAATACTAATTAATTTTTAATTTTTCTTCAAAATCAGGTTTGATAGTAAATTTCAATCTAACATCAAACAATTTGTATATCTTATTTTAATTTTGTATTACTAGATAGTTATTTTTATTTCTAATAGGAAGTTTTGTATTCATATTCTTTTATCAGTTGACTAAAATTAGGTCATATGCTTATTTATATAATAAATAATATTATTTTTATTAAAATATGCATGAATTAATAGGTTATATTATATACGGCTTTATTGTATTGTACATTGATTTTTTTGATGCAAAATAGTTTTCCTATGAGAGAATGGCATGTAAAAAACATGGAAAAAACAATAATAAAACATGTAAAGGGGCTATCACCAGATGCTACTAAATTTGAACGAAGGATGTATAAGCGATATGGTGGAATACATAAAGTTCAAATGAGAATAAAATATGATATTAAGCATGGTGTAAACAATGAAGAGGTTATTTTGTTTTTACAAAAGATAAGAACTGGAATGGAATTTTCTGATCTTCTTAAAAGTGACGGTTCCTTAGATAGACTAAATGAGATTGAGTCTTACTTTATTTAATCAAATTCATGTAAATCAATCTCATCTTATTTTATTTAAGTTTAACATAACTGATTCTAGATTACTAAAACTAGGAGTGACTAAAAATGGTATGCAAAGGAATATGTTTGCGTCATAAAGCAATAAAGCCATCAAATATTGGTCGTTACCTAGCTGGACAAAAACGTTGTCAGGTTTGTCAAGTTTTTATTAAATGGGGCGGTTTTTGGTGTCCATGTTGTGGTTATAGATTAAGAACCAGACCAAGAAATAAGAAGTATAAATCTAGGTTAAAATTAGAGCAAGAAATTCAATAGACTATCATAAGATAAATAAACTAAATTTCTTAATATATAAAATTTATTCTGCTTTGCCTTATAATTCAAATTTTACTTTTCCCATATTATATATGAAACTTTGACTATTTCATTAAAGATAATAATCATAGTACTTTATGATAAATCCTAAAATCCTAAAATACAAATATAAAATATTGCAAAGATATCATATAATATGCAATAACCCTATTTAATAATTATTTAATACATAAGGATAGACAATTATAATATTAAATAATAATTTGTAATAGTAGTGATGACTATTAACTACTATACTTAATGAATAATATATAGATCAAGAATTATTTTTTTTATAATATAATTCTGATAATATTATATCTTTATTAGAAATATCATATTTTTCAATTAGAGAATTAATAACTTCGATAAAATAATCATCTACATAAGGTGAAACATAAATACTTTCTATTAAATTGTCTAGATTTATTTTTATTAATTTTCTAGGAATATATACTGGGAAACTTTTTTCATTATTCATAGACAATATTTTCTTTGCTTTAGTCGTTTGATCTTTATCTAATTTAATTTGATATTTCTTTGAAAAAGAAGTATTAAACAATTCTTTATTAAGCATTGTCTAAACAAAATTTCAAAAGAAAGAATACAAATCATGCTTAAATAGTTTTTTACGTTTATCTATATGGATGTTTACTAAATCTATAGCCATAATTGATGATGATCCCGATTTATTAAATCTATTTAGCGAGGCATTACAAATGAGTGGCTATAATGTTTCTAGTTTCACTGATCCGCGTTTGGCATATCAACACATCAAGGAAAACTCGAATAAATACTCATTATTAATTATCAATGACAAAATGCCCAAAATAAATGCATTATTTCTTAGTACCAAACTCTTAGAAATAAATCCAAAACTAAATGTAATACTATTAAGTAATTTCAAGGATTTCAAATATAATTATAAATTCAACATTCTCAAAAAACGTGTATCGATAGTTAAATTAATTACTGCTGTAAATGAAATCATATCAAAATCTATTTCTCATGATGACAAACTCTAATTCTTTATAATATTAGTAAAAAAGAAGCCATAACCCACTATTATTGATGAGGAATATATCAATAATAGAAGGCTATGGTGACGTTAGTCTTGCTTTTCGGAGAGTATATTCAAATTGATAATATTATATTTAATAATTTGAGACAAATTAATTATTATTGTTAATAGTAAACCATAGCCTACTACTACTTCTCAAGAATGATGATGATGATGGAGCAAATACATAGAGAGAGCATGGGCTATGGTTGGACAGACAGGATTCTGTAATATTATTTCTTCATAATAATATTTAATAATTTAATATGTTCATTACCTAATCGTTTTATTCAATATTATTCTGAAAAATGTTTCATATTTTGTTTCTTTGATAAGAGTTTATATCACTAGAGTAATAGATTAATTAATTAATTAATTAATTTTATTTTCAATATTCTAATTAAATTACAATAGATAGATAAAGGAATTAATTACACAAATAACTCAGATTACAAATTAAGTATTTCAAGAAAAACATTTTTAAATTTTAACTAATTTCCTATCATATGCTAAAAACAATAATATTTGGTATTATAATAAGCCTGATAATTATTAATCCACTTAACAATTCTTTTTCTCAATCATACAATCAAACATCTGATGATGCAGTAGTAGTGGTTGCGGACAGCCCAGAAGCAAAAACCAACCTTGATCGTTTCGATCAACTCGACTTTGATGCATGGAACAATAGAAATTGGACACTTTTTCGAGAAATACATAGTCCTGATGTATTGGTTGTGGATTTTTCTGGCAAAGTTACTAGAGGTATAGACCAACATGTCAAATGGGCAAATGAATCGCTATCATCTACACCAAGCACAATAATAGCCCATCCACTAAAAATCGCAGCAGGGAACTGGACAGCAGTAACAGGTAACTCAACGCGAACGGACCTATCAACTGGAGAATCCTTCAATAGCACTATGGTTACAGTCGCACACTGGAAGGATGGAAGGATCCTAGAGGAATATCTATTTAGTCATTAGTTATACTAATAAAATATATGAACATACTTTAGAAGTCGAGCGAAGGTTTGATAATTTTGTAAGAAATATTCAAGTGGTATTTAAACAATAAGAAAATTAATTTATAAACGAAAATAATTGTTAAAAATCTAATTTAGGAATTTCTGTATTTTTATTCTCCTCGTAATAGGTTCTACCCTTATCAGTTATCGTAATAGTATCCTCATCAAAAGTGCCTACAAATTTGATTAATGGATTGTCTTTCATATCCATCCCTCTTGCTTCTCTTCTAATTGATTCTAAATCTCCCAATGCTGGATACATTTCTTGAATTTCATTTATTGTAATGTTATTTGAAGACTGCTTATCACGATTATATGCTTCTTCCAAAATTCTATATTTTGTCCATTGTTTATAATATTCATCTTCTGAAGAACTTGACTTTGGTGGAATTACATTACTATCAGACATGTATATAATACAAGGAAATAAGATTATATAAAAATATGATCGATTGGTTGATATTGTAACTGAGCATTGTGGTAAAGATACATGGTTCTCAAAGATATAGAGATCCTAAAACTGGCCTTCTTGATTTAGTGGTATATTATGAAGTTCATTGAGGACAGAGGGAAGAAATAAAACAGTAAGAAATCAAACAAACAAAAAACAAAAAATATTTTTTATATTGTCCGAAAAATGGGAATTGTGGAATTGTATTTACAATGGAATATTGGTAAATCTAATGTAGTTTTTAACCGTGCATGTTTTATCTTCTCCTGCCGCTAAAGTCAGTGTACTGCAATCATTTCCCTGTTCATCTTCATATTCTATACATATAATATAACGTCGATCTGGATCTGCATTTGTATATAGTAGAGTTCCTCCATCATCAAATCCCAGATTACGACACGTAGTTTGATCATTTAGAAAGGCTCCCAACTGGTTGATATTACTTTGGTATTGTATCTCGTTTACTTCATATTCTCCTGGTTGTAGATTTTCAATTGTTGTGCCCTGTGCAGATCCTTCAAACGGAGAGATGATTTGACTATTCTGATCATCTAATACTTCAATATCAAATAGATTTGCTGTTAATTCCAGACATTGAGAAGAATTGCTGATTGTAGAATCGGTACAGGGAAGCCATGCCGGATCGGTATTAGTCATCTGCGCACAATCCATGATATCATTACCGATTATAAAATTATTACATCCAAAAACCTCTTTGTTTACCGTTAATGTTGCTGTTGTTGTTGGTGGTGTTGGTTCTAGACCTAGACATTCTTCAAGTATTCCTAATGAAGCTTCTACGTTTGCGATTATATCATCGACTATTGCATCGATGTCAATGCTTGCTATGATGGTGGCAAGTAACGTTGGGGTTACTTGGATACCCAATGCATTAAGTGCTGCTCCTATTTGGAGTACTAATTGGGATATCTGATCTTCAACTATTGGGTCTAACGTAAGAGCAAGACTGGCTAGTACAGCATCTATACCATGTTTTGTAATGTTGATTTCTACTTTTATTAATCTAATCTAGTAGTTTATTGACCATATTCCTTTTATTATTTTGGAAAATTGCAATAACCTTGACTT
>JAICHH010000121.1 GCA_025922715.1 Nitrososphaeraceae archaeon | reverse complement strand
TGCATCTTCTGTAGCATTAGCTACTGCACTTTGTGTATCAGACACTGATTCTTGTATTTGCTCTCTTGCACCCTCAGTAGCATTTTCAGTATCTTCTGTAGCATTAGCTACTGCACTTTGTGTATCAGACACTGATTCTTGTATTTGCTCTCTTGCACCAGCTATTGCACTTTCTGTAGCATTTTCCATATCAGTTGCAATATTTTTTATTTGTTGAAAAGCTTGAGAGGAAGCAGTATTATTTGAGAATTCTTTTGCATTTTCCGTAGATGTTGTAATTGATTCAGAAGCATTACTCACAGATTCTGTTATTTCTGAAAGACCTTCTTTAGTTGCCGTCTCTACAGTTTCTAAAGTATTTTCTATAATTTCATTTTCTACTGTCTGAGCATATACAAATTGAGGAATTGATGTTATTAACATTCCAAATGTCAAAAATAAAATTACTAAAAAAGCTCGATTACTTTTCATAGTATGTTAGAATAAATAAATATTATTTATCTCTTTCCTACTTGTTTTTACGATTTAAAAAGTCTATAAAATTTTTTGAAATATTGATAATTTACTTAATAATTGAAGAAGTTTTGATTACTATCCAATTAAAGTAATTGCATCTTCAAAATATGATTTTCAATGAAGTCATAAAGAATATAACTAATCAAAATGATTAATTACATAAACTTACTAAGAATTAAAGAAAAATAACTAAAACCTATTCTATTAAATATCAAAACTTGTTTGAATAAGTACAACTAATTATGTAACTGATAGTAAAATAAGTGAAACAAACAAATTTAATAAATTCTTGAGAACCGCCTAAATAATTTTAGATATTAAGTATTACTAATCTCTAAAATGAGTTACAGATTATAAATAAATTATATCACATTGATTTGCATAGTAGTAAAATCAATAATTCAACCAAACTAATGAATAATAATTGAATTTGATGCCAATTTGTATTGTATATTCATTGTAAAACTACTGAATTCTTTAATTAGGTTACATAAACTATTATTCAAATAACAATCTTAATGAGAGAACAAAATTAAATGTTATGTCTTTTAAATTTAATAGATACATCTTTATAGTATTAATAGTTATTGTAATGAAGAATAATAGACACAATAATAAATAGAGAAGAATATAAAGTTAAGGAATGTAAAATAAATTTCCTTCAAAATTCGATTTTTTATTATATTAATATGCCAAACCTAGAAAAAGTTATTAAACAAGCTATTAATTGGCACTATCAATTTTGATATTGTATAGTTAAGAATAGTTGATAATCATTAGTGATTATCATTGATGATTAATTCACATTAACTCTAAATCTCATATAATAGTGATGAATATCATATAATATTTAGTAAATAGATATATCTTAATATAATATTTATATGTATATCAATAGTTTTTACAAGTACACCTTTATATTCTACTTTGAAGAGTATATATTTACAAATATGGCTCAGATGCCCGCATTAATACCAAAAGAAGTCGAAATTCAAAGACTAAAAAAGATCTACATAATGGTAATTATGCTAGGTTCTATTGCTGCATCAGTAGAAGTCGACAACTTTGTTGATGGATCATTGCATCAAACAGCTATACGTGATTCTGCATTTACACCAGCTCATTGGTGGTTATACAGTCACTTCATTGCATTACCATTAGGATGGGGATTTGTTGCAATGTATGACAGAAGAGTTCCAGTTCTAAGAGGTCCAAATAACTCTATGAATACCGGCTTAAAGATAACCATTATTGGTTACCTAGCCACAATGTTCACAATAGGTATTAACGAGATGTGGCACTTTTGGTTCGTAGAAGAAATCTTCTCAGTTCCTAACCACTGGATGTTTAACATGGGTGTAGTTGTAGCTTTCATGGGTGCTCTTGCATATGTAGTAAGAGTCTATGCACGTTTAGTTGAACTTGGAGCTGAAACACCAGGAAAGAATCCATACGTTGCAGAAATGTACAAGCTAGCATTAGAAGGAAAATTATACAGCAGATCTATACCATAAAATAAAAGAAAAGAAAAGAAAGAATTTCAAACATTATTTTATTTTATTTTTTTTTTGTTTATTTTATTTTGTTTTGTAAAGGAAATTTTGCTATTTGAACTTTAAGTAATTTTCGTAAAATCTTTTTTTAGAATGGAATAAATAAATATAAACATCTAATAAATATTAAATACGTCATTATGACTATATTTACTATTATTATTGATTCAATGTTATATATGTGGATCTAGATTTGGTGAAGTAATCTGTGCATATTGTAATCAAACAGTATGTACTTCATGTTTGATTCTATCTGAAAGAAAATGCAAAAGATGTGCATTTTCCAATAAAAAACCTCCAGGATTTCTAAGAAGAAATGGTCCTTACATTCTTATGGTTGTAGCAATATGGTTTTTTGTTTCAGGATTATATCCATTTCCTTATTTTTATGCTGTTGGAATTCCAGTCGATAATGTAATAATGCAACCTGTTCTTATTGCTACTGCCATACTCTTAATTCCATTCATTTTTATGATTTTTGCATGGAGAAAAAGCCCTACATATTAAATTACTATATATAAATTCAAGATATATATATTGAATACGATTTCTTTTTAAGAGATAGTTGTATAATATATTAATTGTCTATAAATACTAAAGTAAATCTTTACTATGATAAGGGTTCTATTGTTATTTCTGGAATAAATCAAATTCCCTACTCATTAATAGATCCAAGAACAAATCAATTACGAGCACAAGCATTACATTATCAAGATATTATTACATATTTGCAAAATAGTGGTATTCAATATAACAATAATGTTATGGATTTAATTCCTCTTCCGAATTTGAAAATTGAAAATATACGATTATCATTACGATCCTATCAAAAAAAAGCAATTGAAAATTGGATTACTGCAGGAAAGAAAGGATGTATAATATTACCTACAGGTTCAGGAAAGACTATAATAGCAATCAAATTAATCGAAATGGTAAATTCTTCTACACTGATTGTAGTTCCAACCTTGGATCTGATGGAGCAATGGACAAAATTTTTATCAAAATATTTTCAAAAAATAGAAATTGGAAATATTGGTGGAGGTATATCTAACATCACAGGTATCACTGTATGTACATATGATTCAGCTTTTATTCGCTCAGCATTTATAGGAAACAAATTTGCATTTGTAATATTTGATGAGTTACATCATTTGGCTGCACCAGGATACAGAACTATTGCAGAACAATTTATATCTCCATATAGATTAGGTTTGACAGCCACATATGAACGTGAAGATAATCTACATTTAGATTTTCCTAGGTTAGTTGGAGGAATAGTATATCAGTCATCCGTTAATGAGTTAGCCAAGGATAAACATATTGCATCTTTTATAATAGAGAAAAGATATGTTAAGTTATTACCTGAAGAGGAAATAGAATATCACAAAAATTACGATCAATATTTGTCTTATTTACAACAACTAGGAATTAGATATGGTCAAATTGGATTTCAAAAATTAATTATGATATCAGGAAAAAATCAGTATGCTCGAAATGCATTACTGGCAAGGAATAAAGCTTTAGATATTGCATTAAATAGCGAATCTAAAATTGAAGAATTGCGTAAAATTCTTATAGAAAATCCACATATGAAAACAATTATATTTACACAACATAATAAATTAGTTTATTTAATTTCCAATAAATTTCTAATTCCTTTTATAACTCATAAGTCTAGTAAACAAGAAAGAGAAGATGCATTAAATGGCTTTAGAGATGGCAGATATCTAGTTTTAGTAACTTCAAAAGTTTTAGATGAAGGAGTTGATGTTCCTGATGCTGAAATAGGAATAATAGTTAGTGGGACTGGAAGCAAAAGAGAATTTATTCAAAGACTTGGACGTTTACTAAGAACAAAACCCAATAATAAAAATGCAAAACTTATAGAAATTATATCGTCAGGAACAAGTGAAATTAATACAAGTATTAGACGAAAACAAGCGTTAAAAAATATATGATTATATACTTTAACAATTATTAATACAATTATTAATACAATAATTCTTATGTTCCTAGTATATATCACTAATAGTAAATATTGTTTTATATTTCGAGTAAATATAGATAATTTTGGTAATATTTTTGATAATTATCAAAAATATTAAATATATTTTATATTAATCAATAATAAATTATTATAAAATTAAACAAAAAGAATTAAATTATTTAGTACAATATATTATTTTTAATAAATACATTTGCCATATGTCAGACTTTAGAAATAAAAAAGAAGAAAGCATACATGAAATGCAGAGATTCATAGTACATCCACTTATCAAAAATAATTCTATTGAGTCTAGATTGTATCAGAATATTATTTTTAATTTATCAAAAGATAAAAATTCCTTAATTGTTCTACCTACTTCTCTAGGTAAAACTGTTATTTCTGCACTGATCTGTGCTGAAATTTTATATAATTATAAACAAAGTAGAATCTTAATAATGGCACCAACTCGTCCATTGGTATTACAACACTTGTTATCTTTTTCTTCATTTCTTAAAGTATTGGATGATCAAAAAATATTGGTAACAGGTAAAATTTCTCCCTCAACACGAAAAATGGTATGGGATAATAAAACAATAAAATTGATTTTTGCTACACCAGAAGTAATAAGAAATGATTTGAATGAGTCACGTTTAAACTTGAAGGATTTTGGATTGATAGTTTTCGATGAAGCTCATAGAGCTATAAAAGATTATGCTTACACTCTTATTTCTAAAAAATATATGGAACAATCATCAAATCCTCTTATTGTAGCTATGACTGCAAGTCCTGGCTCTGACAAAAACAGAATACAACAAATCTGTAATAATCTTTACATAGAACACATTGAATATCGAAATGAAGAAGATACTGATGTCAAACCATATGTTAACCCTATAGAATTAAAATGGGAATTTCTAGAATTATCAGAAAAATATAGACAAATTATACTGTTATTCAAATCTATGTTACAAGAAAAATTACGATGGTTAATTTTTAGAGGATTAATAAAAAAAAATAATATAGACTATGTATTTAAAAGAGATTTATTAGAACTTGCAGAGATGCTACAAAGAAATTTAAAGTTTACGTTAAATGAAGAAAAAGGGCCATTATATCTAGCTCTGTTGAATCAATCTGCTGCTCTATCTTTGATGTACTGTATAGAACTAATAGAAAGTCAAGGACCATTTTCTCTAAAAACATTTATAAAAAGAATGGAATCAAGCGAAGGAAAAGCACATTCTTTAATTCTGAAAGATCCCCGAATGAAGGATATTTTCAAACTATTAGAAAATATTACTGAACATCCTAAACTCATTTATATTCTTGATCTATGTAAAAAAGAAAAATTAGATACTTCTGCAACTAAAAACCCCAATGTATTATTAAATGATAGCATGAGTTCTCAAATTTTAATATTCTCACATTATAGAGATACTGCAACTCATAT
>JAICHH010000120.1 GCA_025922715.1 Nitrososphaeraceae archaeon | reverse complement strand
TCCTTGCTCATAAATTTGATCTGCAAAGTATAGCAGATATAAAACTGAACGATATAGGAAATACAAATAAAGTAACTGTCAATAAGTTACATAAATTAGGATTTGATGCGGTAATAGTAAACCCATTTATTGGAGTAACAGAAATGGAGTCAATCGTAAATTATGCCCATTCCAGAAAGTTTGGTATAATCTCACTTGTTTATATGAGTCATCCTAGTTCTTATGAAGGCTACGGATTACAAATTTACACTTCAAATAATGAGTATAGTAATACAGAATCAATTCCTATGTACAAATTACTCTATGGTTATTCTCGTTCGAGCGGTGCAGATGGAATCGTCATAGGTGCTACCAAAGTTGATATTATCAAGGAAATTTCTGAATTAAATGAGATAAAGATTTATTCGCCAGGCTTCGTTACCCAATATGGTTCAATAGATGATGCCGTCAAAGCGGGTACAGATTATTTTATATTAGGTAGACACATATTAAATTCTTCCTCTCCTCTTGATAATGTAAATCTCATATTGCATCAAATAAGGAAAGGAAAAAAATTTAGTCATTAATGATTTTTTTATAATTGGTTAATAACAAGAAAAGAATTATAATATGACTATGGGCGCAGCACTGCTATATCATCAGTAGTTCTTTATAGAATTTTAGTCTTTTCTCTATGTCGAAACAAGATATATTAATTATTTTATTGGGTCCAAAGTCTTCTATTGCAAAGGAACCCATAATATTTCCATATAATGCAGCTTCTCTAATAGTTCTTGCATTTATCTTTCCCTTTTTTGACAAATAACCAAGAAACCCCCCTGCATAGCAATCTCCTGCTCCAGTTGGATCAACTACATTTTCTATAGGGATAGCGGGACATACCGATATAATGTCTTCGTAAAAAAGCATAGAACCATTTTCACCTTTTTTTATAATTATCAACTCAGGTCCTAATTCTTTAATTTTTTTTGCACACTTTAGGAGGTTATATTCATTTGTTAAAAGTCTGGCTTCTTGGCTATCAATTATTATTCCATTGACTTCTTTTATCATATCTATCACCTGATCATAATTATTGTTAATCCAATACTCTATAGTGTCACAAACCACAAATTCAGGATCATTAAATAAGCGTTGCATTTTTTTGTTTTGAACTGGATCGTTGTTTGCTAAAAAAATATATTTAGAATCGATAAATTCTTCAGGCACAAAAGGTTCAAAATTTTCTATAACATTTAATTCAGTCTTATTTGCCGTTCGAACTGTCAAAGTTGGATCAAAAGAGGAATCATAATGAAAAGTTTTTTCATTGTCTTTTACAATAACACCTTTAGTATTCACATGCCTGTCCAAAATATCTTTATACTGTTGAGGAAAATCATAACCAATAATACCTATAATATTAGTTGATGTATATTTTGAAGAAGATAGAGATGCATATGTTGCTGCTCCGCCCATTATTCTATTGACCGTCTTATTAGCAGTTTTAGTTGTATCTAACGCTATTGTTCCAAAAATAGTAAGCATGTTTTATTTGGTTAATGAAGGATTATAAAAATTAATTTTTAGATAAATACTTATCATCTATTTAAGTAAGGAAAATATGGGTATTATTATTGCAATTACTGGTGGATCAGGAGTTATTTATGGTATAAAATTAATTGAATCATTAAATTTACTTAAATTGGAAACACATTTGGTTATCAGCGAATGGGGAGAAAAGACTATTAAAATTGAAACAAATTTAGATATTAATTATGTAAAAAAGCTATCAACCAGCTGGTACGATAATAAGAATATGGCAGCCCCTATCTCTAGTGGTTCTTTTAAGACTGATGGTATGGTAATTATCCCTTGTAGTATGAAAACACTAGCTAGCATAGCATATGGATTAGATGATAGTTTGATTTCAAGAGCTGCTAGTGTTTGTATAAAAGAAAATAGAAAATTAGTTGTTGTTCCGAGAGAAACTCCCTTGTCTAAAATTCATCTAGAAAATATGGTTAGATTATCCGAATTGGGGGTATCCATATTACCAGCTATGCCCGGATTTTATTTCCATCCATCTACTATTGATGAATTGTTATTTCATATTGTAGGAAAAGTATTAGACCAGTTTGATATAGAGAATAATATGTTTAATCGATGGGGAGTAAAAAAATAAGTTTCATGTTAATTTGACAAGATATTTAGAAATCTTAAAGGAGAAACCCAGACATATTAAGAATACTAATGAGGTAATTATGACTTGATAAATAATGTCGACGTTAGAGTGTCTTAACGTGAAGAGAACTGCAATTCCGGGTAGCGTTATAATAATTGCTAAGAGGGTGCTCATCTTGTAATAAGATATTTTTGAAACTTTTTTATCTTCATCTTGGGGATTAGTCACTGCTATCTAGCTTTGCTTAATGTATTTATATTTTTTAAATTTTAGCTATACAACTTACTCCCACAATTTTAGCTTCTCGATTTTTGCTTTTCTTCTTATTTCTTGAAGGAAGTTATACACATTTTTATGGGATCGACCTGAACAAATCCGTGTTATTGCTTCAGTTGTTAAAGTTATTTGTTCGGACGTGCCGATTATTCCGACATAATGACCATATATTGAAATATAAGACCCTGTCAATTCCTCGATAGTTCTCCTAGATTTTCCTTTTTCTCCAATTAGTCGACTTTTTACTCTGGCTAACGAATTTGCTGATTTTCCAACAAAGTCTCGCAAATCAATAATTTCTAAAGTGTTTTCTTCAGTAAATAGGATAAAGGCTCTTTCTGGAGAAAAACCTTTAGATATAGCAAGAATTACTTCCAGTCCTTTATTAATATTCAATATATCCAAAGGATCAGTGTTTTTAGACTTCAATATTACATCTCCATATTCACTGTCAACATGAATGTCTATCTGGCATTTTTTTTCGATCTCATCTTTGATTGATCCCTTTTTACCAATAATCGCTCCAATTCGTTCTTTTTGTATTCTTAAAGTACGTTGATAACTCAATCTGACTCAGCCTTAACTAGTAATATTATTTGTTGCATATAAAATATGTATTTATTAAAGTAATAGAAAAATTGAAAAACTAATAATTTTTATAAAATTTAAATATCATTAGAAAAGGAATATCTGAAACAATTCTTATACTTTCTCTCTTTGCAAGACCCAAATTTAAAGTCTTTTCTACAACTCTTCTTCCAATTAAATTAGCTATCGAACATCTCTTTAATAAGTTACATATCTCTTTCTCACTTGTAAGCTCATTAAAAAAATCATTTGTTATGTTAATGTTTAAGGATTCACTTGCTATATTTGTACCTATTAATTCTTCATCACATATGTTTATCATTAGTGACCCTTGATAATGCATTTTTCTAACATAGAACTTCAGATTAGAATCACTGAAAGCATCGGGCGAGAGTTTTTTATCGGTATTAGTATCAATCATGTGTATAAAATCTTTAATTCGTTCAGCATAAAAAGCTGACGTTCTACGAAATAGTAATTGATTTTGAACAGAAGGATTGCTGTTGTGATAAATGATTCTATATACTACCTAATTTTTTCATATATTTTTTATATGCGTCTAAATATGATCTTTTATCCCCAATATCAATGAATCCTGATTCTATTGTAAATGCATTAACTTTTTTTTTTTGTGTGATTACATCTTTTACTATTTTGTCCATTCCTATCGTACTAGATTTTGGTATCATTCTTAAAAATTCTTTTTCCATTACATAACATCCAATATTTATTAAACCTTCAACTTCAGGTTTTTCTCTCCAAGCTGTAACAATATTTCCTTTATCATTTGTATCTATGAAACCGTATTTCAATCTTGTTTTGTATTTCATTAATGCCATGGATAGAAAAGCCTTTGATTTTTCATGTCCCTTTACCATTTTTTCTAAATTAAAATCATAAACCGAATCACCGTAAAGACAAATAAATCTATCATTTAACATTTTTTCTGCAGTTTTCAATTGCCCTCCCGTGGCTAAAGGTCTTTCAGAATGAGCATAGGTAATTTTCATCCCGAATCTTCCTCCATCTTCAAAATAATCCTCAATTGTTCTATGCAGATAACTTACACAAATAATTACTTCTTCGATATTTTTCAATTTTTTTATCCATTCTATTAAATATTCAAGCAACGGTTTATTTCCCAACGGTAACATAGGTTTTGGAATAAAGAAAGTATAAGGTTGTAATCTGGTGCCAAGGCCTCCAGCTAGAATAACTGCTTGCATCTACAATGTTTAATTGAATAATGTAATATACTTTTAGATTAGTAGTACTCGATTAATTTTCTCAAATATTCAACAATTTCGGCTGGGTTGTGTCCAAACAGTATTATCATAGGCTCTTTACCTATGTCTCCTTTATGGTAAATTCCTCTTACCTCCTTATCTTTTAATATTGCTTTTTTAACGCCCCATTGGATAGTATAACCCTCTTTTTCCTTTAATTTTTGGGGTTCCAATCGTCTATCATATTCAGAGACTTTCATAAAAGATTGTAATAATTCTATTATTTTTTTATCGTATTTTATATTAAATCCAGCTCTCATCAAAGGGTTAATGTTCATGTATGAAATAACTGCTGAGGCAATATGCTGTGTGGCACCAAATTCGATACACGAACTTGCTTTCACTTTTTGATCTATCCTTACTATTCTTCCTTTTATTCCAGCAACTTCCTTGATACTAGTGGCATTTGGTATCGCATATGCAAAATTAGATTGTGTTTCTGGTATTAACTTTCCTAGATCTGTTATAGCTTCTAGTTCATTAATAGCTATTGATAGTTCTTCTATTACATGAAATTTAAAGGCCGAGGAAGAAGTTGTTAGTGCGGTATCTGTTACAGGGTATCCTTTTCCTATATACAAAAGATTTTTCAAAACGCTATTCATAAATTCATTAGCCAATTTACAAGCTATAGGTATTTCATATCCTTGTGAAATGTAGGCTGATAAGGCTGCAGAGAAATTGCAGCCAGAACCATGATTTTCTGGAATAGATATTCGAGAATTGGAGAATTCGATTATGTTTAACTTATCATCAATCAAAGTATCAATAGAGTGTTCTGAGAGAAGATGCCCACCCTTTACAATCACATTTTTGGGACCTAATTTCTTCATCTTAGTTAAAGACTTGACTAAATCTTCTTTGTTCTTAATGTCAATCCCCGAAAGTTGTGTAGCCTCATTTATATTTGGAGTAATTATTGTTGCAATAGGTAGTATTTTTTTTGTTAAAACTTTAATTGCCTCGTACTTTATTAAATTTTTTCCGCTAGTAGAAGTAAATATTGGATCTACTATGATGGGTATCTTTGTATTATTTAAAATCTTAAATATTTTGTTAATAATTATTTCATCGTAAACCATTCCAATTTTAATGGCATCAATTCTTATATCATTTAGAATGGAATTTATTTGACGTATAACTATTTCACTAGGGATAGGAAATACCTCAAAGATATTCTTTGTATTTTGAACAGTTATTGCAGTAATGGCAGAGCATCCATAAGTTCCAAGAGAGGAAAGTGTTTTCAGATCTGCTTGTATGCCAGCCCCAGACGAGGAATCACTTCCAGCAATGCTTAATACTGATCGTAAAAT
>JAICHH010000119.1 GCA_025922715.1 Nitrososphaeraceae archaeon | reverse complement strand
TGGCATTTGATCGTATACCATTCTCAATCTTGGAGCCATCTTTCTAGTTACAGTACCTTGAACAACTATTAAATCACATTGTCTTAGAGAACCAAAAGCTTCGATAATTCCAAACCTCTCACAATCATAGCGAGGACTAGATGTAGCACCAAATTCTACACTACAACATGCAGTTTCAAGATGAACTGGCCAGAGAGACCAGATTCTTCCCCAATTAATTGCATAGCCTAATGGTTTATCTAAAGCCCCTACTAAAACATCACTAACTTTACTTACCATCAAGTTAAAATTTGTTGGATTAATAAGATCCTTAATCAATGAACATCGACTTCCTTTAATAGTAAATATATAAAAAGATAATTTAATCCTATCAAACTACTTATTTTTTTCATTACCAAATTCCTTTTCTACCAGAAAGGTACAAAGCATATCCCATGGCTGCAAACATTATAGCAAGAAACGCCATCATGGGTAAAGTCGCTTCTTTTGGGATAGATAAAAGCGATGAAGCCCAAGCATACAAAAATATTGACAACACATCAAATACAACGAACATCAATATGTAAGCATAATACTGCATCATAAAATGCGAACGTCCTTCACCAGTTGGGATTTGGCCACATTCCATTGGAAGGAATTTCACTGGATTATACCTTTTTCGAGGGGAGAGTAGTCGTGATAGAATTAAGGATGGTATTCCGGCCATAACCCCAATTCCCAAAGCATACAAAATTGGAGTAAATTCTGATGCCAAATTAGTCTTGCTGACTTATCTAGGTATAAAAGTCTTTATTTTTTAATAATAAGATTGAAAAGTTGTCGAGCGACCAGCTTTGGATGATTTAGTGCTAACTTTATCATTTTTCGAGGCGAAAACTCTGAACTAATAAAGTCAATAAATTCATCCACTGACATATCTCTCAATATAGAGATTTCCCGATCCCATTCATCATCTGTTAAACCAATCCATCGGGATTGCACTCTTAAAGCAGATTCGATTCTAGAACTAAGTTGTTTTTTCCATTCATGTTCGTAATCCATTAATGAATTTTTTGAACAATAGCTACTAAGAGAGGCCGAGCCTATTTGTCCTGCTAATCTTCCAAATTCTATAGCATGTCTAATACCTTCTAGCACCAGTGGGTTTGACTGACCTGCCGAATCTCCTACTAAAATCAAACCTTCGAAGACTGAACAATTTCGTGCTCCTTGATTAGGAATATATCCATAGTGATATTCTATTGGTTGAATAATTCCTAATTCTGCAAGTGGTTTGAATTTGTTTTCAATTATATTATTCAACACTTTAAGGGGATCAATAAGAGATTCTGGTTTTCCAATACCTACTCCTATCCTGACACGGTTACTTGATAAAGGAAATAACCATGCATAACCAGCAGGAGAATAGTTGCTACCAACCATTAAAGTCCACGTTTCAGGATCGGCTTGATCACAATAACATTCGAATTCCGCACCAACTCCATATCTCTTCCAAGTGGATACATATCCAAGTTTTCTGCCAACAAAACTATTAAATCCACTTGCATCTATAACAAGTCTTGTCCTTACCTCAGTTTTTCCTTTAGGGGTATTGACTATTAATCCAGAAATTCTATTGTTATTTTTGCTACTCAAAACATCGACAACATTTGAGTTTATGCTGATGTCTGCACCAGCCTTAGCAGCGAGGAAAGAAAGATATTGATATAATGATCTGACATCTAAAACACAAGACCTGTATTCACTCCCTTTAATAGTTATTTCATTTTTATGGGAAACAAAACGATAATTCTTTATTGGGTTATATAGTTTCTCAGGAATTTCTAATTTTTTCATTTCACAGATCCAAGAGACGCCACTAGTTCTTACAAATTGCCCAACTGATTTATCACGTTCAAAAAGAATAACTTTAGCTCCTGCTTTCGCTGCAGTATAAGCCGCAGAGAGCCCAGCTGGGCCTCCACCCACTATGGCAATATCATAATTATACATTTCTATAACCTTCTCTCAATTGAATTTTTATTAACTTTTTCATATAAATAAATAAATTGACGGGCATCGAGAGCAAAGTTTTTTATGGGAGAAAAGTGTAAAAAAATATTGAGTCAAGAGTTTCACATAAAAGAAGGAGTTTTGGCTCCAGATTTCACTTTTAAAGATTCTGATAAAAAAGATCGGAGGTTATCTGATTTTTTAGGAAAACGTATAGTTATCTACTTTTATCCCAATGATTTCACCCCGGGATGTACTACGCAAGCATATGAATTTTCTATTCATTTCAACAAATATTTTGAAAATAATATAACAATAATAGGTATTAGTCCTAACGACGAAACAACTCATCAAAAATTCAAAGAAAAGATCAAGATTCGTTTTTTGTTGGTTTCCGATTCTAATCACCAAATATCTAAAAAATACGGTGTATACACCCTAAAAAAATTTATGGATAAAGAGTATATGGGTGTAAATAGAACAACCCTTTTAATAGATAAACATGGCAAAATTGTTAAAATCTTTTATAAAGTGAAACCGAAGGGACATAGCGAAGAAGTATTAAAGTATTTCTTGAAGGACAACTAGATAAACATATTTTCATTATATTTATTTTATAAATAATAACGGTTTAATTCTTCATCTATTTTTTCTATATCTAAGTTAAAAAAAATGCAACATTCTTGATCCAAGTTAAAAGTAGTAGAAATCTCTCTAAAGCCAACTCCTTGACGATAACTGTTGACAATGTCTGCTACTAACTCCAAGATTTTCTTAGAAAAAATATTCCATTCTTTTATTGTTTCATAATCCTTAACGTGAAGTAAGAAAATAAATTTCGTGAAAGAACATATTATCATAAATCGTACCTTTTGAAATACTTTCTTAAACGGATTGGTATCGGAAATGTCAGGAATAATTGTACACATAAGATATTGATAATAATCAAAATTCTTTAATATGCTCATAGACTCTCCAATTTGTTGAAATACATTTTTTAAAGAGCTAATATCATATTTAGTTTTGCTGAAAAAACCTGGATTGGTCTCGATTTCGAAATAAGAGGAAGTTATCCCATCCTTAATCAAGAACTTTTTACAGAAATGAGAAGAATGAAGATATTGATTAAATTGATATGGTGAAACTGACAATTTCTAAATAATAATTAGCAAAATAATCAATCTTAAATATTGTTTGGTATTATTGAATTTTTTTAGAGTAAGATTCTACCAGTTTTCTAATATGCTCTAGTATCTTTATATGATGCTCCTCGTCTACAACAACACTCTTTAGTATTTCCTTAGTATCTTTATCTTGAGCAAGACCTATACATTCAAGTAACAGATTTTTAGACTCTTCTTCTTCCCCGATGGATTGATTTATTCCCTCTTCTGTTAGATGAATGCTTCCTGATGCTCCTTCTATTTTAGCCATAGCCTGAGTGATGTATTGTATGTGTTTTATTCCGTCAGTAAGTAGAGTATTTATATAATTTCTGATCAAGTTATTTTCAATTTCTTTCAGGAGGGTGCTATAATGTAATATTTCATCTTTTTCTGCTTCATGTTGTTGTTTCAATAATTCATAAAGTCTCTGCTGTTTTTCCATGTTTTCACGATCTTTAACCAATATTCTCATTAATATTATCACAAATAAAAAAGTGATGGTAGCAGGTTTTATTTACCGATTGACTAATCGATTGAAAAGGATTATAATCACAACGAAGATATAAAAAATGTGTCATACGATAATACCATTTGTCCGTGCATTTGTCACCAACGTTATGGTGATAAGTCGTTTTGTAGAAAATGTTTAGATAAACATAAAACCTCTCCTTATTATACTATTATGAAAAAATTTGAGTGATTTTTACCATATGCGGGAGATGGGATTTGAACCCACGAACCCCTGAGGGATAAGAGCCTCAGTCTTACGCCTTTGACCAGGCTGGGCGACCCCCGCTCAGAATCAAGACGTCAGATACTCTAATTTGAATATTACGAGTATGAAATAAATTGAGGTTCTAATTATAATGGTTTTTATATAATTATCGATTCTTAAATAATGTGTTAATTCCAGTTCGATGTTTTACTTGTGGTGGTCTAATTGCAGACAAGTATTTTGAATATAAAGAAAGAGTCAAATCTGGAGAGGAAGATGGAACGGTTCTCGATTCGCTTGGAATAAAAAGGTATTGTTGTAGAAGAATGTTTATTTCAAGTGTTGAAACAATTTATCAAGTAATTCCTTATTATGAAGTTCTCAGAAGAAGACTGTCTGAAATGCAATCTGAGAGTTAGTTTCACGATATCATGCCGGTTATTACTGATATCAAGGGTAGGCTGATTTTTAACAGTAGAGGTAGTAAAACCATAGAAGTAGATATCATCTCTGACGACAAATTTTTTGGTCGAGCATCTGCTCCCTCAGGTGCTAGTGTAGGTAAGCATGAGGCTCGAAGTTTTAAAGAAAATAGTCCAGAGAAATCATTAGAAGAACTCAATAAGAATTTGTCTAAATTTATTGGAATTGAATCTCAAGATCCCAGAGCAGTATATGATATTTTAAAAAATATTGATAATAGTGAAAATTATAGTAAAATAGGTGGTTCTGTTGCTTATGCAATAAGTTTAGCTTCAGTTGAATCTGCCTCAAAGGCTCTCCAAGAACCACTCTTTAGAGTATTGAAACCAGTAGGGGATTATAAATTCCCTTATCCTTTAGGAAATATTTTAGGAGGAGGATCTCATGCTGGCCCAGGAACACCGGATATTCAAGAGTATCTTATTTGTCCGATTGGAGCAGCCAATATAGTTGAAGCCATAGAAATTAATATTGAAGTTCACAAACAATTAAAAACAATATTAGAAAAATTAGATAATAATTTTACATATGGTAAAGGAGATGAAGGGGCATGGGCTCCTAATCTTAATAATGATCAAGCTTTAGAAGTGGTAGAAAAAGCTGTTTCAGATAGTGGTTATAATTCAGAAAAAGAAGTAGCAATAGGAATTGATTTTGCAAGTTCCTCATTTTGGAATGAAAAGAACAAAAGTTATGACTATGTTAGACAAGGGCTAGTTCGATCTCCGAACGAACAGATTGATTTTGTTAACGATCTTATTGATAAATATCATTTAATTTATGTGGAAGACCCTGTCCACGAAGAAGATTTTGAGGGAATGTCTATCATCAATAAAGATAATCCTCAATGTCTTATTACTGGTGATGATATGTTGGTAACAAATAAAAATCGAGTACAAGAATCTATGAAATACAAATCCTGTTCAGGTGCAATTTTAAAAGTTAATCAAGCTGGTTCTCTTTACGATGCATTGGAATTTGCCAATGAATGTAACAAAAACGATATCAAAATTATAACGTCCCATAGATCTGGAGAATCAATTGATTCTCATATTGCTGAAATAGCAGTAGCTACGTCTTCTAAATTGTTAAAAACTGGCGTCATTGGGGGAGAAAGGGTAGCTAAATTAAATCAATTAGTAAGGTTAGTCGAGTATGATTTAATAAAAGGGATGTCTGATGTTTTCACATCTTAATATGAGCGAGAATACGGAAATTATCAATAATGATATAATTAGTACTGATACATCTAATGCTGAAAGCAATGAAGATAAAGAATCACCTGAAGCTGAAAGCGACATAATTAGTACTGATACATCTAATGCTGAAAGCAATGAAGATAAAGAATCACCTG
>JAICHH010000118.1 GCA_025922715.1 Nitrososphaeraceae archaeon | reverse complement strand
AGAATAGCACAATTTGTATCTAATTGTATCGAGAGAGTAGACCAACGACATCCACATGTGTAGTATACAGCTGATCAATTTCTATTTAGATCCGATTTTTTATCTTTTGAATCTTATAACTATTCTTTTTTCTATTGGAGACATCTCAGTTGGAAAGGTAATTTAACAATTTGTGGTATACTTATTAAACTATGTTATGTTTTCAGATTTTAAATTTTGAGTTTGGTTATACTTTTTTTCATATTTTGTTGGAGTAAATTGGAATTGAGAAAACTCAATGCCGGAGGCGGGATTCGAGCCCGCGACCTTTCGATTATGAGTCGAACGCTCTAACCAGGCTGAGCCACTCCGGCAAGCTCAGCAGCGTTTCATTCCTGTTATTTCAATTGTGATATATATTCTATTAATATTCAAATTTCTCCTATAACTTTTGTTGATATAGTAAGGTATAGGAAAATTCTAGTAAAGCTTGTATTTTTATTTTAAACATTCAAAAAATTTGAAGATTGGAAGAAGTTGATTACCTCTTAGCTAATTCAATCCATTTAAATTTTCTTTGTAACGTGGAAGTATACACCTTTTTCCAATCTAATCCTACATCATCTAACCAGGATTTCATGATTCTTGGATCAATATAATTTCTTAACGACGTACCCAAATTATAATCGCGGGTTTCCTTTTGTAGTTTTAATTGGTATTGAATCTTCTCCATTCTATAGCTAAGTCTTTCTTTCTGTTTTTCTGTTTTCCAATTATTAGACAATATATCATTCCTTATTTTTTCAATGGTCTCTTCCTTTTTAGCTATGGATTCTGCAAATTTATCTAATGCCTTTTTACTGGCAGGGTTATTGGGATCAATTCCTTTTTTATGGTTACACGCAATAGCTGCTTTTAAATTCGCAATTTTGGCTACATAAATTTTTTTAGGTTCTGATGACTGTGTATTCACATCAAGAGGTGGTTTTTTTAATGATTCTTTAACTATTTTTGTTGCAAGATAAGTTCTGAATACCTTTGCGGTTAGTCCTGGTACATTTTTTGGATCTATTTTTCTTAAAAATGCATTAACTTTTGAGGAATTTATATTATCAAAAATCTCACTATTGTGTCCTTTGTCTTTCATAAATAATTGAATATTATGATATAAACCTTTTGTGTCTTCAGAATTTATTTCTAAGGTTTTTTGCCATGGGACACTATCTTTTCCAAGAAAATTAAGTTCTATAAATTTCTTATTATCTTTTTCAGGAAAATTTATGTGTTCTACTCTCAATGTAGACGCACCAACTGTATCTGCTTCATCTTTATCTTTTTCATCGCCTACTCTCATTGCTAATTTGAGTATTAAATAACACACAGTTGCTATTTTCCGCTGATTTAAATCCTTTGAATTAATCATTTTATTTATAATTTCTTTTTGAATCTTATAGACATATTTTTCGAGATTTCTCGCTTTGTCGTATTTTTCTTTATCAGTATTTTGTCTGAGAAATGCTGAATCATGTAACCAGACATATTTTCTCTTATCAGTTAATTTTTCGGTCCAAGTTGCTAGCCAAGTTGATGTATGATCATGAACAATATTTTTCCATGCCCCTTCAGGAACAGGTGCATCTTCTCCCAAATTCAATATAACATCTTGAGGTGTTACTCTTGGTTTCCATCTCCCTCGAAGTGGATGTAATCCCCTACCCATGAATAAACCTGGAGGCTCAACTAACCAATTGGCAACTTCGACTTCCAACCCATCAACATATGCCTTTCCATAAAAATTCTTTAGTTTTTCTCTTTCTTGTTTTTTTTTATCTATCAACTTCTTTCTCTCTTCTCTACTTAATTTTTGGATTTTCTCTTTTTCTATTACTTTGAGTTTAAGTTCCTCATCAACAACCCTAAATGCTTCTGAAAAATCGATTTCATTTATGTTATTGGTATTTTGAAACCTAGTTGGTAATATTTTTTTAAAATCATTTAAGAAATTAGTTTGGAATATAGCATCTTTAATATAATGAGTATCTTTCTTTTTTGCCCATGCATAGGCTATTTCTTCTTGTTCATTATTAAGAGTTAGTCTTTCATTATTTATTTTAATACATAATCCTTTTAAAATATGATCGGGAGGAAAAGCTACTCCATTGTGCTCCAATGTTTTCCATTTAAAAGTCTTTTCAATGGTATTTGACATTAATAGATCTAGATTTAATGGTCATGTTTTACTATTGATAAATCTTACCAATAAAATAATTCTAAAAATTAGTTTAAATAAAAATTACAAGAAAGGAATATCGATCTCAGTGATTTTTGAACCTGAACTGATCCATTTTTATTAACTCTTTATATGATCCAAAATCTTGAGGGTTAGATATATCAAGTAATTCATCGCCAAAGTAATCCTCATTTGAAAATGTTTTAATAATTTCATAGTTTGACTTCCTTTGAGCGGGTATTTTGCCCATATTATGTATGATATTTCTAATAACTTTAGGTTTTAATAGCTGTCCAAAAGAGGCTCCAGCAGACGTCGAAATACTTTCATTGATTAATGTTCCACCAAAATCGTTAGCACCTGCTTCTAATAAGATCTGTCCCATTCGTGGTCCCTCTTTTACCCATGAAATTTGAATATTATCGATTTGGTTATTAAAAAAAAATTCTTGCAATTGCATGCATTTTTAACACTTCAACTCCAGTAGGTCCATTTCTAATACCGTCAATAAGATTTCTATTATACATTGGTGCTTCAGTATGAACAAAACTCAATGGCACAAATTCTGTAAATCCTCTAGTTTCTTTTTGAATATCTTTTAGTATACCCAGATGTTTTGTAATATGTGTATAACTTTCGATGTGGCCATACATAATAGTAGAGGTAGAATTAATTCCAATTGAATGAGCACTTTTAACAACTTTTATCCAATCTTCTACACCTATTCTTCCTGGAGAAATTTTATCTCTTATTTCCTGATCTAATATTTCAGCAGCAGTTCCAGGAATACTTCCTAAGCCTGCTTCTTTAAGCATTTTTAAATAATCTTCTACTGAGTTATTGGCTCTTTTTGCACCATATAGAATTTCCTCGGGTGAAAAAGCATGAATATGGATATCCGGCAACTCTCTTTTAATAGCATTGCAGATATCGACATATAACATGCCGTCCATTTTTGGAGGAAGGCCTGCTTGAATACATACTTCAGTGGCACCCAATTTTTCAGCCTCTTTTGCTCTTCTTACTATTTCTTCAATAGGTAAATAATACCCCTCCTCTTCTCTGAAATCTCTACTAAATGCACAAAAACCACATCTTTTGATACAAACATTTGTAAAATTTATATTTCGATTTACGACATATGTAACAATATCTCTTTTTTTTATTTTACAAAGATGGTTAGCAACAATTACAATCATGTTCAATTCTATTCCGTTAGAATTGAACAGTTCTCTAGTTTCATCCTCAGATATGTGATTTCCATCAATTACTCTATTCAGTATATTAGAAATAACAGGATCAATGTTTTTTATTATACTATCTAAATTCAACTAAATATTCCTCTTTCACTAATCTATCTAAACCAATAAAGTTTTCTACATAATTTCGTAAATGAGAAGAAATAAAATCATGTTTGTCAATAAACTCAGGATAGACCGGTAACCTTGCCCGCAGTCTTTGTTGCTTGGATTCTGTTATTTTTTTTAGCTCATTTATCTTTGGCCATAGAAATTCAGGATTTACATGATCGATTGTTACAGGAGAAATTCCTCCCCAATCATTAATCCCTGCATCTATGAAAGAACTAAAAGTTCTGGGAGATAGATTCGGAGGAATTTGAATATTCATATCGGGCATTATTAATCTTGCAATAGAAACTATCTTTAAGAAATAATCATTACTCGGAGAAGGAAAACCTTGCATAGTGGTATTTCTTTTAGGTTGAAAATTCTGTAAAATTATTTCTTGAATGTTCTCAAATTCGTTATTAATACTCTTTAAAAGAAACAAATCATTTATTATTTCTTCCTTAGTTTCCCCAATCCCAATTAATAGTCCTGTGGTTAAAGGAATTTTCATTCTGCCGGCGTTCTTTATTACCTCAATCCTCTTAATAGGGTTTTTACTAGGTGCAAATTCATGGGGCATGCCTTTTTCTAGCAATTTTTCACTTGATGATTCGAGCATTAAACCTAGGCTTACATTATACGTCTTTAATAATTTCATTTCTTCTTTTGTAATATTTCCAAGATTAGAATGAGGTAATAAACCAGTATCTTTTACAATTTTTTCAGATATATCACTTACATATTCTACTAGTGACGTATATCCAAGTTGGCTTAGCCATCTTTTTGCTTCGCTGTATCGCTCTTCTGGCCTTTCCCCTGCAACAATTAAAGCTTCGGTACAGTGATATTTTTTTCCAATTTTTGCTAAATTAAGCACTTCAGCAGGCTTCATCATTACCGAAGATGATTCCAATGGATTTTTTCTATAGGTACAATATGAACAAATATCCCTACACAAATTAGTTATATTAATAAAGATTTTTCTAGAATAAGTAATAACATCTTTTTTAAACCTGGTTTTTAAACAGGCTGAAAGTTTCAATATGTATAGAATGTCTTTAGACTCCAAAAGGTCAAGAGCAACATTTTTAGAAATAGTCGTTCCATTTTGATATCTATTCAGAATTTCAGATATTGAGTCGTCTTTAATCGAAAATGAAATTTCTGAATCCATCACTATTATCTCCATTAGTAAAGTAATTTATCTTTAATTTTTTTTTTGGATAGGAAACATCATATATTATATCATTAGAACATAAATATATGAGTGAACCTAATTCTATATCTGATACCAATACAAAATTTATCGTACCAGTTAAGTTATCAGATACAGCGATGCGACTCAGCGATGAAGTCAAAAATGAATTAAAGAGTATTGGAATGATGGATGAAAAAGGAAAACTTAAGTTAAAAGGTGTTAGTCCTAAAATGCTAAAAAGAATGAAAATGGAGTCTGTAGATTGTCCTGTTCTTCAACGAGAAATATCATTTATTCCATGTTACGTTTGCAAGAATTTTCATAGTAGGATAAGTGGACAAGTATATTGTCGTGGTGAACCATTATAATCATTACATTTTTAACAAGGGATTTTTTTGTTGGAACAAAAAGAGATTGGAATAACAACTAGAAAAGAAATTGATTTTAGTGAATGGTATACTCAAGTAGTGACCAAAGCCGGATTAATCGATTATTCGCCTGTTAAAGGATTCATTGTAGTTAAACCATATGGATATAGGATCTGGGAAATTATAAAGGAATATTTAGATAAAAAATTAAAAGAATCAGGACATCAAAATGGGTTCTTGCCTATTCTTATCCCAGAAAGCCTCTTAGCTAAAGAGAAGGACCATTTTAATGGATTTACTCCCGAGGTTTTTTGGGTCACGAAAGCAGGAGATACTGATTTAACTGACAAGTTAGCAGTTCGACCCACTTCAGAAACTCTCGCCTATCAGATATTTTCTAAATGGATAATGAGTTATAGAGACCTTCCTTTGAAAATGAATTTTTGGAATTCCGCATTACGTGCTGAAATTAAATCTACTAAACCTTTTATTAGAAACTCAGAATTTCTATGGCAAGAAGGACATACTGTCCATGAAAATAAAAAGGAAGCTGAAGAAGAAGTTTTGTTGATCCTTAATTATTACCATTATATT
>JAICHH010000117.1 GCA_025922715.1 Nitrososphaeraceae archaeon | reverse complement strand
TATGTTTACCATATTTATCAACTAATGACCTGATGAAATTCTCTGCTACAAACATATTTCTTTCATTTGAAATGTAGATTCCAAGCACAGAACTATGAATTGGTTTAATTGCAATCCATAACCAAAAGTGTTGGCTACCAATCTGAATTATTATTGTCTCATCTATGATGGATGCAGAAACTCTTTTATGTTTGTTAAAGATCTGACACGAACCAACTCTCTGAATCCAATCCCATACAGCAACATGACTTCTTTTTTGATCCTTAAAAGGTTCCAATGCATTAGATGTATTACGTAAACTGAGACTGAGAAAGTACAAATACAGGGAATACATTACAATAAATATATGAGTGTTCTATTTCTTTCAAATAATCTAACGGTCATCAGATTAGAAATAGAGCATTCACAGCTAAATCTATTTCCTTAAATTAACAGGACTATTCTAGACATTCATTTTAATAAATTTTCTCAAAAATCTAATCAAAATTCTTATAAGTTATCTGTTGCAATCCACGAACTAGGATCAAATGATTCATGTAAATAAAATTTATAATGTTGATTGTATGGAATTTATGAACCAATTAAAAAAAGAAAATTTTATAAAAATAGATGCTATAGTAACATCACCTCCTTATAACATTAACAAGCCATATTCTAGATATAATGATAAAAGAGATAAAAATGAGTATCTTTTATGGTTACAAAAAATCGCTAATAAAAGCTTACAGGTTTTAAAAGAAGATGGATCATTTTTCCTCAATGTAGGTGGAAGACCTGCAGACTATATGCTTCCTTTTGAAATTTGTGGTAAATTTATAGAAGCTGGGTATAAATTGCAAAATACAATCCATTGGATAAAATCAATATCGATCGAAGTAGAGGATATAGGAAAAAATAACTTTATAAAAACTAATTCATCTATTGGACATTTTAAACCTATAATTAGTCAGAGATTTCTAAGTGATCTTCATGAATACATATTTCACTTTACCAAAAAAGGAGATATAGCTATTGACAAATTGGCTGTAGGGGTAACATACCAGGACAAATCAAATATAAGAAGATGGAAATCTGCAAAAACAGATAAGAGAGATAGAGGAAATATCTGGTTTATTCCTTATAATACAATTCAAGAAAAAAGACCGCATCCTGCAACATTTCCTGAAAAACTACCGTACATGTGTATTAAATTACATGGTATAAAAAAAAATACCATTATTTATGATCCCTTTATTGGAATAGGGACGACGGCTTTGGCATGTATTAATTTAAACGTGGAATTTTTAGGTACTGAAATAGATAACAAATATATAGAAATTGCCAATGAAAATATAAAACTTAGATATATTAAAAATAAAAAATCCTAGTTTATTGATATGCTTATTTCTCTTCCATCAATTTCAATAGTTTTGTATTCAATACCTTCTCTCTTTTCTTCAGATAAAACTACAGACTGGACTCTAACTAAATAAGTTAAATCGTTTGTATGTAAAGATAAAGAAGATACCTCATCTTTTTCTAGGTCAGCAATATATGCAGTTGATAGAATTTCAGTTGGGTTATATGATTTTTCTTTACGTAATTGTTGCAAGTTCCTAGCCAGATCACGGACTAGACCCTGTGTAATTAAGTTTTGATCACGATTTGTAGACATAAATATCATTAAATTTTCTTTTTCAGCATAAACATAACTTTCCTTAACTGAAAATGAAATTTCCAAATCTTTCTCATATAGATCAATAAAAGAAGAGGAGGAGGAAGGGTTATCATAAATCAGGCGAAATTTTTTAGCTGTTTTAAGAGTATGAAGAACCTCTACTTTGTCAAGTTTTTCAAATTCTGATATAACCTTACCTATATCAGATTTAACTTGTGGTGCTACACTTTTTCGAATAATACTAATTAAAGGTAAAATAGGAAGATTAGCATTGATCATTTCTAGAACTTTTTCCGCTGTATTTGATGTGTAGATTTGTTTGACCTTATAGGATTGTACATTCAATTGATTTTTCAAAATTTCAGATATATCATTTTTAGCCAACTCTGTAGCAAATTTATTATGATCATAATAGTTTGCCGTATTATTATTATTATTATTCTTGGATTGTGTTAATGTTTCTTTATCTAAAATTGAACATATCACCATTTCTGTTACAGGCCATCTTCGCTTAATTTTTGCTTTCATTCTTGCAGAATTTGCTAAAGAGATAATTGTTTTTATTTTTTCAAAAATATTCTCAAGATCTTGATCAATTAAATATGTTTCGAACTCAGGCCATTTAGAGAGAAGTACACTATCTTTAGAAGAATCAATCTCTTTTAGATTTTTTATTTTACTAAAGCAATTCAAATAGAGATATTCTGTAAGAAATGGAGATATGGGATGAAGAATAATATCAATTTTCTCCAGTACATAATCTAGAATTGAAAAAATTGTAAGCCTTCTGTTTAATTCCTCAACACTATCGTTCCAAATATAGTTTCTTGTAAGTGGTATGTATGTTTGACTGACATTATTTATAATAAATTCTTCAATAGCTTTTGTTGCTTCATGAAATCTGCAATTTTCGAATAAGGAATTAATATTTTTTACTAAATTTTGTAATACTGAAAGAAGCCATTTTTCGGGAGTTTCTAATAAGTTATTCTTAATTACCCATTTGAGGTCATGAGTACTTCTATCAAAATTGTCGAGAACACTATTTTGTTTTAAATAGATATGTAAATAGTAAAGTGTACTCAGGATTTGATATGGTCTTGAGGTCATTTCTTTTAGACTGAAATTCAATGCTTCTATAGGTGACGATTTCCAGATAAAATAGAATCTAACAAGATCTACAGAGTTCTTTTCAAGCATTAAATTGGCGTCTATTACATTTCCAGCACTTTTACTCATTTTATTACCTTTTTCATCCAATATATGTCCTTGAAAAAGAAAAGATTTGAATGGTGCAATAGATTCATTCTTTAATATTACATTTTGCATTAATAGAGAGTATGACCAACCTCTGGTTTGATCTATTCCTTCAGTTAAAAATAATGCAGGAATCAATTTTTTATAATCACTATCGTTAAATGATGCAAAAGGAGCAGCACCACTATTATGCCAAGTGTCAAGTACATATGGTTCTCTTGTCATTAAGGCATTACATTTAGAACATTTTATTTTTATTTGATCTATCCATGGTCTATGTAGTTCGAAATGTTGTCCGTTATCGGTACTCGAAATATCGTCATCATTAACTGTTACAATTTCATTATATTGTTGATCTTTGTCAAGTTTTAAAATTAAATTGTTATTTTTATCTCTAACAAGATTAGAAGATCTATTCACAAGTTCATTTTTATCTGATAGTAATTCTTTATGTTTGCAACTGGAACAGATCCAAATAGGAATAGGAGTACCCCAAATCCGCTCTCTGGATATGCACCATGGGACTTTTTCTTTGATGATTTCGATAAATCGGTTTTTAGGAGCTTCAAAAAAATACTCTACATCTTTTGCAGCCTCGATAGGTTTATCACCCAATTTATCTATCATGTAAAAATATTCTCGTCTTGCCAACCATACAAGTTTGTGTTGAGAACGCCAACATGTTGGATATTGATGTTTTATCTTTCCAATTTTAATACTAGCCTTTAAATCTTTCATTATTTGCACTATTTTATCATCAGTATCACGAACAAAATATCCACTAAATGCTCCTGCCTGCTCTGTAAAGACTACTCTATCATCAATCGGAACGAATATAGGAATATTTTTCTTTTTTGCGATATTGAAGTCTTCTTCCCCATTAGCGGGAGATAAGTGAACTATTCCACTCCCTGTTGTTATATCTACGAAATCTTCAGATACTATAAAATGAATTGATTTGGAATCTGCTAGCTTTTTAAGTTCTGGAATTAAGTCTAATAATGGATGTATATAATACTTCCCATCCAGATCTTTACCTTTTATAATTTTTTTAATTTTATAAAATTCTATATGAAGCTCGTTCATAAGCTGTTCTAATCTAGTTTCTCCTATAATCCAGAGTTGGTTATCTGTCTCGACGTACACATAATTAGCATCAGGATTTATCCCTATCAGTTCATCTGTAATTAAGGTAAATGGCATAGTAGTCCAAACTATTAGATATGCATCTTCATCGACTAATCGTACCTTATAATAAAATGAGGGATCTTCAACAGTTGTATATCCTTGATTCACTTCAGAATTACTAAGAGACGTTTGACATGATGGACAAAATGCAACCACTCTAAATCCCTCCTGTAAAATTCCATTATTCCAAGCAGTTTGGAGATAGGACCATTCTCTTTCTATATAGTCATCATGAAAAGTCCAATACCCATTCTCATAATCAAAAGACATTCCAAGCAATTCATCTACTTCCATCCATTTTTTGTTATATTTCTTTACAATGGATTTACATGTTTCAACAATTTTTTGTATCCCCACTTTGTTAATATTTTCTGTTTTATTTCCCGTTAATCCTAATTCTTTTTCTGCCTGTAACTCTACTGGTAAACCTTGAGTATCCCATCCAGGTCTAAATATTATTTTGTTCTGTTTTAATGTCTGAAATCGAAACCATAAATCTTTTATTATTCGTCCCCTTAAGTGACCTACATGTGGTTCCCCATTCATGGTTGGAGGACCATCCACATACCCTATAAGTTCTTTATTTTGTCGAATATCTATTTCTTTTTTAAAAAACTCATCGTACCCGATTAATTTCTTGTAGCCACGTATCTCATTTTCGATGATCTTAGGATCGAATTGTCCATGAAGTTCCATAAATATATAAGAAGATGATGCTATCGAACCATCCTTTATGTTTTTGGAATGGTATATACTCAGTTTTAGCTACTAAAATAAAACCATCTTAAAATTAGAATATTGGTTTAATTATTAATTTATTATTTTTATAGAGTCTACTATTTTTTCGACCACTGGTAAGTCTTTATCAAAATTTTCTATTGTAGATTGATAAGTTAATGTGAATAATCTTTTATCAATGATCGAAAAAATTTCCATCATTTTACCTTCAAGGTCATTATCTTTATATTTATATTTGACAGTATGAAAAGATGAAGGATTAGTATCGATCGTATAGTTGTTTAGTTTTTTTTCTAAAACTTCATAAACCTTATATCCAGAAGATGAGGCATACATACCAAAATTTTCGGCTTCATCTAAAATAATTTCATTTGTAAACTTATCAGAATCTGCAAGTGAGGAAAATGAGATTCCGATAAAAGAGAATGGATCATTTTTAATTAATTTAAAATCAAGGACATGAAATTTGGATAATTTTTTTTCTACATTCCACCCAACAGGTGGATATTTAAGTTCAAATTTATTATTGGAATAAGTCAACCAATCCTCTGTTGCTGTTGCTTCTTCTTTTTCTTTTTCTTTTTCTTTTGATGAGGTTGTTGTTGCTATTTCAATTTTACTACTGTTGTTGTTGTTGTTGTTGTTGTTGCTGCTGCTGCTGCTGCTGCTGCTGCTACCGCTACTGCTGCTGCTGCTACTACTAGTAGTAGCAGTGCTCCTGTTCAAGGCAGCAGTAGCTAAAACTGGTAGCTACAGTCAGTATATTAGCAACAGCGAGCAGTGTTTGTATTAGTGTAGTAGCATATGACTGACGTGCTTGACAGCACATGTACATGCACACAAATACATGTAATCACCAATAACCATGTCAACTGCAGAATCAGTGATAAGCACAGATATCTA
>JAICHH010000116.1 GCA_025922715.1 Nitrososphaeraceae archaeon | reverse complement strand
TGATATATCATGTGAGGATGAAAGATGTGAGGAAGAATAAATGGAACGATTGATAATGAAATAACAACACTTGCAATTAATACTAATAATCGTGGTTTATTATAAAATGTTCCAGGACTATTGTAATTCCTTAACAACAAAGAAAAAATACCAATAGTTGACATAAATGTATTCTGGTACAACTTTAGAACATAGAGGTTTCTCAATGTAGTGATAACAGAAAATAATAACCATTTTCTGTAGTAATATTCGAAGATTGTACTATAAACTATAATAGTAAAAAATCTGTTGAACAATTCAATGCAAAATATTAAAAAATATAGTGTTGCGGCAATTTTAACCCTATCAGCGATAGCAGGAATTTTTAGTAATATTCCACTATCATCTGCTCATGACACTCCAATCATGGCTAATGTGGCATTAGCTTATGCTCAAGAGGCAAATGAAACTACTTCAATGACAAATCTAACTCAAACAGAAGAAGAGGAGGAGGAACATGCCACTGAAGACAGTCATTCAGCGGAAGAAAAAGAATATAATGAAACAAGTACTGTGAGAGATTCAGTTACAGAATTATTACAAGATAAGGTTATTCCAGGAGGCGACTTTATTCACCTTTATGATTCTACACCATATCACATACTGAATGGCCATGTAGCTTTAAAAGCTCCCTGTGAAGATGATAGTATCACTCCAGTTCAAGTCTTAATTGGCTCTGCTCCAAACATGACAGCAGCAACTCTTGAAAATGTAGCTCCCCTATCAACTCCAGGAGAACAATGCCTATATCATGCTGATTTGATACCTGGCGGGAATGTAACAATAATAACAGATATCGCACTATCTAATCCTACAGAAGAAGATATAGAATTTCCACCGACTTCCACAGTGGTAATCGGTATAAATGAAATAACTAAAGGAGAGCATGGCCATTCTGAAAAGTAAAAAATATACAACTGAGGTTGGACATACAGAATACGAAGAATAATAGCACCTTCAAAAATAATTTTCCTTTTTTTATTCAATTTTCATACAAAAACTATTACATCTATTATTATTATGATTTTGCTATACATAATTCATCCATCGGTAGAAGCTTCATATTTGCCTAGTACTCTGTAATAATAGGATTCAATAAAATAATTATTTGTTTTGATTAAATCGGATGACAGGCAAAAAAAAAATCCTAATCAGCCAAAATTATTACTTTGCACGTATTTTGTAATCCAAAGAAATTATTTAATAGTATATAAGATATTTTAAATTGCTAATTCATTTTTATTTTTAGTTCCTATATCATAAGCTTGAATAACGTCTGAAACAAAAATTTTTCCATCAGAGACAGAACCTGTAGATAGTTCATTTAATAGTTGTTCAATAATCTTCTCCACTAGAGAATCAGGGACAAGAACTTCAATTTTGGTTCGTGTGCCATATTTTGGAGTATGCATCATAACTCCTCGTCCAACAGGTACTGGTTTCCATTTTGTTTTACCTCTGCCACTAATGTGATAAAAATTCATTCCACCAACCTCAAACTGTTCTAATATATTATTAGTTTTATCAAGACGTTCATGTGGTATTATTATCTCAATTCTCTTCATAATATCTTATATAGGATTATTTTTTTATTTAAATATTAAGTTTTCATAAATATTTTTTTATGTTATGTACTCAATCTTGTAGATTTACTCAATTTAATCTATTTTATATAAGTTAAGCTACATAAATTTTAAAATCCAAAGAAATTATAAAAAATAAATAATATTTAAACCAAAACTTAATTATCTATTAATACCAATATCTTTAACTCTTGCATCAATAGTATATGTTACGGTAAATGGTTCACCATTTGTTTTATGAAAAACTAATGCATTTCCTACAAAATTAAATGAACCAGAACTTATTCCAGTACCGTTTATTTCTATAGGTACATCAATTATATCTCTCATATGAGTAATCGCAATACTCTTATTACCTGGCAATACTGCATGATAGGGTTCACCATGTAATGAATCTGGTTTCTGTTCTGGTGCATAAGTATGAAGAATCTCTGCCTCTATTGGTTTACTTGCGGTAAATGTTACCGTTCCCGACCAAACCTTTCCATCATCTCTTAAAGGAAGAGCAAATACTACCTCATGAGATGGTTGTCCTGGATGCCTTACAGGAGCAGGTTTGGACATAATCGTCTTTTGTTCTATAAAAGTGTCGCTACCATTATCAAGAATAGAAGATGAATATAATAAAGATGAGCTATTATTGTTGTTTATATCCGAAGATGCAAAAACAATTGAGCTGAAATCACTAGATACTATGGATATCCCAGATCCAGCCATAAAAAATATAATTGTAGGAATTAAAAACGACGCTTTTGAATTATCCATATGAAGTTTATCTTTATCAAATAAATTGAACATATTAAGCCTCTAAAATGGATTTAATTAAGTGTTTTAATTAAGTGTTTTGAAATACAAAAACAATTCTCTTTTAAAAGAGCAATGATGATAAGTTCTATATATCTCGAAATAAAAAATATGAATATGATAAAATTTATCCTAAGTTCATTTATGACAGTTTTAATTCTTGTAAATTTGAATAATGTTGTTTCATATAGTGAAGACCTCTCTAATCAAACTACTAAAAGCAATACTACAAAATTTGATATTTCTGCATTAGTTTTTGAAGCTGATTCTAGTCCTTTTAATCTTACATATGCAGATTGGACTGCAAAATGGTGGCAATGGGCTTATTCAATTCCACAAAGTATTCATCCTGCATATGATGATACTGGAAAATTCTGTAAAGAAAGTCAGAAAGAGCCTGTCTGGTTTTTTCCTGGAACATATCAACACTCAGTTATACGTTATTGTGAAATCCCTTACGGTGTAGGTATACTATTTCCTTTATTAAATTCTGAGTGTTCATTTGCTGAATATCCACGAATGAAAACAAAAGAGGAATTAAGTAATTGTGCTAAAAAAATTCAAGATAAAACAGTTCCAGAGTTTGTAACACTTGACGGTGTAAAAATACCAAATCTAGAAAATTATCGTATTCAATCAGATATTTTTAATTTTACGTTACCTGAAAATAACATTTTAGATTTACCACCAGAGACCTCGCAAGCAGTTTCTGATGGCAATTGGGTATTTCTAAAACCTTTACCTCCTGGTGATTATGAACTTAAATTTAAGGGAAATATTAAAACTACAAATAATGAAACAAATGGTGGCACAGACAAAGACGAATTTGCAGGCCCTATAGGTTGGAATTATACTACTACATACATACTAACTGTAAAATAATAATTTAAATTCATTTTTCTATTGTATCTGAGGAATTATCTAGTATATTCAAAAATATATCAACAATATTTAACCGTTATTAATTATTAGACATAGGTATTAATAATGTAATGAGAACTTTTTTCCTGAAATCAAAAATATAAGAAGCTGATTAAGTTCCTTAACCAATACTATTAAAATTAGATAAAGATTTCCACAGATACCATGTGGCAATACTTCTATAAGGCCTCCACGGTTTAGCTATTTCCCTTATTGTATTGGGTTTTGGAAGTTCTGATAAAGAATATACCTTCTGTATAGCTTTTCTTACTCCTAAATCTGTAACAGGTAGTACGTCTTGTCTTCCAAGAGAAAATATCAAAAACATTTCGGAGGTCCATCTACCAATTCCCTTTACATTTACCAATTTATTGATAATTTCTTCGTCATTCATCGTTGGTAATTCTTCTAGATTTATTCGACCATCATAGACATGTGATGCCAGATCCTTTAAGTAATCTATTTTTCTACTAGATAAACCAACTTTTTTTAAATTAACATTAGGCGAATTTAAAATTCTAGTTGGAGTTAATTGCTTATTATTGTAATAATTAATAAACCTATTATAAATGGCGTTTGCAGCTGTTCCTGCTAGTTGTTGATAAATAATTGATTCTACAAGAGATTGAAAAGGATCGTTTCGAATCTTTATAGAATATTTGCCAACTAGTTTTATTATTTTTTCTAGATTGCTATCTGCTTTACAAAGGTATTGTATAGCATCAATGTTACATGATTCCATCGGATTACAATAGGTTTAATACTATTCCCATTAATGAAAGATTCGTAGTAAAGTATTTAATTTAATGAAAGGGATATTCTCTATTTCATTATAACCATTATTTTATTGACTATTAGAAAAATTTTTTGATGGTATATTTGGTTGGGCTAAATGACTATTAGAATTGGATAAAACAAATATAATATTTTAAGATATTTTGAAAGTAAACATCAATTTAAGATGCTAGTTATTAAATATAATTAATGGATAGAGTAACTTTTCTCATTTATATAAAAATAAAGATATTTTATATCAGTAGAATTATTTCTAATTCTTAGTAACATTTTAAATACTATATCTTAACATTTGTATTCTCAGTATATTTATTTTCTAAAAATTGCCTTCTCATCAATAATGTTTTGAGCTTATGAATGCCATATCCAGTGTTAGATGATATAGCTATTACATCGCTATTTATTTCTAATTTCTCTACAATTTCATTAATCATTCTTGTATCAATTTTATCGACTTTAGTTAATACTGTAAATAATTTGGATTTATTAACATTTAATTCTTCTAAAATGTCCATACAATTTGAATATTTTATTCTCATATCGTCGATTTTCTCTGATACATCTATTAAAAGTAGTATCAGATCAGCACCAAGCGATTCTTCTAAAGTCGATTTAAATGCATCAATCATATAGGTTGGGAGTCTACTGATAAAACCTACTGTATCTACAATTAATACTCCTTCTTCTCCTTCCTTATTTTTGTTATTATGAGGAACTTTAAATGACCTTGTAGTAGTTGAAAGAGTAGTAAATAAGTTTGATGATGTCTCTTTATATTCATTTGTAAGAAGATTAAACAGGGTTGTTTTTCCTGAACTAGTATAGCCTACTAAAGAAACAACAGGGATTCCTGTTTTCTGTCTTTGGTGCTGATAGATATTGCGTTTTATTTTAGCATCATTTATCTTTTCTTTAATAAACGACATTTGTCGTTTGAGATCACGAAACTGTACATCTACTATATATTCTCCCATACCACCTTTTCCTGCTCTTTCATTACTATTACTTAGCAATTTTGCATTTTGACGTACCCGCGGCATCTCATATTCAATTTCAGCTAATTGGATCTGTAATTTTGCTTCAACTGTAGTAGCTCTTGTATAAAAGATATCTAAAATTAATCTTTCACGGTCTTTAACAGGTATTCCTATCAATTTCTCAAGGTTATAGATCTGTTTTGAGCTCAAATGTTCATCAACAATTATTTCTTCTATTTCGTTAGTTTCTTTTACAAATTTTTCTATTTCTTCTGCTTTGCCTGAACCCATTCCATATTTGGAATGATTAAGATATTTTTGTGTAAAAACTTTGGCAATTTCATATTCTGGAATTGATAGTATAAGCTGTTTACCCTCATTTATTATAAAATCATCAGGGTATGTTACTAATATTACTTTAGATAATTTCAATCTTCGACCAATCCATATAATCTTCTATACTATATTCATTTTGGTGTCCTCTCGAACAACTATGTATTATGTTATTTTTAGTAATCGATGATTTAAATTCATCATCATTAGTGCTTTCTTCAACGATATAGATTCCTGGGAAAACTTCACCGCAGGTTTTACATTTTAACATTAGCATTGGCAATATCTTATTAT
>JAICHH010000115.1 GCA_025922715.1 Nitrososphaeraceae archaeon | reverse complement strand
CTAAATAATTAGTTAAAAATTGTAATATTAATTTTTACTGCCTAGAATGTAAGGTGGAATTAATTTTAACTCAAAATTATATCTTCATGGGATAAAAAGTTGCAATTTAAAGGACTAATCTTACCACTAAATTCTAAAATCTTCTCCATCACGATTGAGTTAGTGGCATCAGAATATTTTTCCTATCTTTAAAGATCTTATCCTTTACAATAATATGCAAAAATATAATCAGGTCTCACCATAATATGTTGTCATAGCAGTTTATTACCTTTATGAAGACCATTCAATTTCTGTATTAACCTATACTTCATGATAGTCTGCTTGATCTTTATATCTTTGTTGGGTGAAATTAAAGCATTGCTATACATTCCTAATTTCTCTAGGAGATAAACCTTTTTACCATAGACCTGAGTCATCTGGTTTGTATCGTGAGGGCTTCGTCAAAATATACAATATTTTTTGATATTTTTCTTGTGTTTTAAAGAACAACCTTCCTCATATCAATTAAATATATTCTGAAAGTAAATAAATTTCATTTTTTGAGAATACCTCATTGGTTTCCAGTTCTGCTTTTTTTAGTCTAAATTTTTATATCTAAATTACTTGCTTACTATAAAAAAATCAATAAATTTGTTATTTAATCTAAAATTTATATAGTATAGCATTAAAATGATTAATATTATTTATTAAAAGAAAGAAAGAGAAATTTTTAATATAGAATATCTACAGGAATTAAAATAGACACAATTCATTTCATATTATGGATGGTAAGTTTATCTATAACGATATTCTACATAACTTTATTATAATCTTAATATTGATGTAATATATTAGTTATAAGAAGATGATATCAAGAAGGGCTAGCTTTGCTTTTTTATTTTTAATTACTTTTACCTTAGTTTTTAGTTACCTTAACATGAATTATCAACCTGTATCTGCTCAAGTGTTTGAGTTTCAAGAAGACGATTATTTTGATGTCGACGAAGACGGTGTCGGATCCTCAACAAATACTAATGAGGATGCCTATTCAAATACAAATGATGAGGAAAATACAAATACAAATGACGATGATGAAGATGATGATTCTTCAGAAAAAAAATCTTCTAAAAAAAAGAAAAAAGGTTCTGAAAATATGGATGAGCCAAATTATGACATGAGTAACGGCGACATTCAGAAATATCATGTTCAAAAATATGATTTAAACGGTAACTTTTTGGGAGGTTTCGGATCCAAGGGTGATGGTGATGGTCAATTTCTCCATGCTCATAACATAGCAGTAGATTTACAGGGAAATATCTATGTGACCGATGAACAGAGAATGAATGTCCAAAAGTTTGATAGTAAAGGTAATTTCTTATTGTCTTGGGGTGCTCCCGCTGACGAAAATCTTTTCTCCCACAAAATGGAAGATGTAAATGTTGACAAGGAAGGAAACGTATGGGTAGTTAACTGGGGCCCTGGAAAACTAATGAAATTCGATCCTAATGGCAAATTATTAATGACTATTGGGAAAAAAGGAAACGGTCCTGGAGAGTTTAACAGACTTTGGGGTGTAGCTTTTGATTCGGATAATAACATCTATACCAGCGAAAAATATGCTTATCGTATTCAAAAATTTGATCCCGAAGGTAATTTTATTAAACAGTGGGGAGAGTATGGAGAAGGCAATGGCCAATTTAGACATTTACATGCAGTATCGATTGATTCTAAAGATAATGTATATGTTAATGATGAAGATAATGGTGCTGTAACAAAATTTACCAATGATGGTAAATTCATCACAAACTGGGGATCTGTTGGCAAAAATGAAGGCCAATTTGATGAACCTCACGGAATCGACTTTGACTCACAGGGAAATGTATACGTAGTTGATACTCAAAACAATAGAATTCAGGTTTTTACACCTGATGGTCAATATTTAAAGAGTTTTGGAAAGAAGGGTTCTGCACCAGGTGAATTCTTACTGATACATGATATTGACATTGATGATAATGATATTATCCATATATTAGATAGTAGAGACGCACATCCAAATAAAATAAATTGACTAATGTGATCCAAAATATCAAATGATTAAAGATCTTAAGAATAAACTTCTTTTATTGTTAAAAAGTATTTTTGGTTATACGATCCACTTTGCTTAAACCACTTTTTACATTGAGTTTTTTGCTCTTTAAGAATTATACGGTGACTCGTATAAATATGCAGTAAGAAAGTTTGTGAATTCTCCTAAAGAATTATACCTATTTAAAAAACTATTGACCAAAATGATCTTAAGAAAATTATAATGTTTTATAAATATGATTTATTGGGTGGATCGGATGTGATATTATTACTTTTTGTACTAACACTGGAATTTAAATTAGATTATCTTTTTTTTCGAAATATATTGATCGTTTGATTTAACATATCGTATCATCAGTCTTTTGTAAAGTTCCAATGGTTTAAATAAGATTACCATTCACTATATTTACAATTCATTCAATATGAATTAGTGTCCTGATTAAGATAATAAGCAAAAAAGGAAATATTAAAGATTTGAACTGATTGAATAGTAATATTATTCATTATTCTTGGTTTTTAATCTATCATTACAATATGATATTGTAACAAAAAAGTTCGAGAATTGTTCTAAATATTGCAAATGTTATATTCTATAGCGAGGAAATTTTGTCCTTTGAATATTGTTAAAATATTTATGTCTAATAATCGTTATAAACTAAAGTCTCCAATTTTATTTAGTGACTAAACTTGTATATATATTACGTAATTTTTAAATTATTATTGATGTGATTTAATAAATTATAATGTTTAAATAGCACTGTTATATTACTAATCGCATTGCTTTATATAAAATACGAAAATTTTAGAAAATTAATGTTATATCAAGATAGAGGAATGAACATTACATGAATGAAGCATATATTTTATTAAATATTGATTATAAACAACAACAAAGCATTATTGAAACTGCAAAAAAAATATCATGTGTTAAGGAGGTAAAAACTGTATATGGAATTTATGATATTTTAGTAATTCTAGAATCATCTGATATACAACAAATAAAAAATTCTATAGATGATCATCTTTACAAAATGGAGGGTGTCACTAACCTTACATCTTTAATTTCGGTGGGATAATTGACCAAAGACTATGAAATTATTGTAGTAGGTGCAGGACCTGCAGGATTGTCAGCAGGTATTTACATTGCTCGCCAAAGGGCCTCATGCTTAGTTATATCAAAAGATCTTGGCGGTCAACTAAATCTAATTCCACGTCTTGAAAATTATCCTGGAACTATTATGTCTAGTGGCCCCTTACTTGCTCGAACTTTAGAAAACCAATACCTTACGTTTAAGGGAGAGATGATTTATGATACAGTAGAACGGATAGATGAATCTGAAAATGGGTTAACAATTAAAACTAATAGATCAGAATATACCTGTAAATCTTTAGTTCTGGCACCAGGTAAAGTACCGAATAATTTAGGAATTGCAAACGAAAATTTATTTGCAAATAAAGGAGTTCATTACTGTACTAAATGTGATGCACCATTTTATCAAGACAGAGTGACAGCTACTGTAGGGGTGGGTGGATATCTTCTTGAATCTGGAATTCTCCTCTCAAGGATGGCGTCAAAGGTGTATTTAATTTACAGAGGAGGTGCTTTAGGAGGTGACAAAGAAATAATATCTTCTATAGAAAAAAAAGAGAATGTTGAATTGATTCCTAATACTATGATTAAAGAGATTGATGGGAATAATACTCTTCAAAAAATTGTTATTAAAGATAACCAAGGTTTAGAAAAGACACTTAACGTCGATGGTCTATTTATTGAAATGGGATCAAAAATCAACTTGGATTTTGTAAAACATCTTGTTAAAGTTAATTCAAAGGGCGAAATAGAAGTAACTGAAGGTGGAAAAACAGCACATCCAGCGATCTTTGCAGCAGGCGATGCAACAAATATTTTATATAAGCAAATTGTGGCAGCTTGTGGTGATGGAGCGGCAGCAGGTCTATCTGCTTTTAATTATATTGAGAAAATGAAAGGGAAACCAGGAATTAGAGCAGATTGGAAAAAGACTATCGGAGATACTGTTTTTCACTACTAATACCATTGTAAATAAATATAACGATGATTTAACTTAACGATGAAGAATATAAGATCTTTTTAATAGTAATAATCAGATAATCCGCTGCTATTGGAGTAGTTTATATTAATAATAGAAGGCTATGGTTTAACAGGATCTATAATTGCCTATAACATTGTAAATTCGAATTGGTTTTAGTATTAGGATTATAGACATGTTGTAATACCTAACCTTGTTTTTAAATAAAACAAATAATCTAAACAGTAATTATAATTTAACAAATACATGATCATAAAAAAAGGGGAGATATTTTATTTTCTGAATACTCACGTCGCAAATATTATAACTATATAAATTACAATAAAGATACCTATAAACAAACCTGTACCTTTAAGCATATTTCCTAATGAAGACTCTTTTTTCTTTAAAGTATTATTATCTTTGGTAGATATAGCCATTATATTATCTTATAAACTCATGGTAATAAAGCTATAATATCCCAAAGTTTATAATTATTTAAAAATCGCAATTTAAATCAAGTGATAAATCTATTAAATACACCAATTATTATTACCAGCTATTTATTGGTATTGATAATATAATAAGTTCAGTCATTTCTTCTGAAATAAAATATCAATTTCCATCAAATTATAATATTCACAGAAAATATAAAATTATAGAGAAAAATCAATAAAGAGAATATACTATTAAAATTAAGTTTCTAAATTGAACTAAAACCTTAAAATCCAAATATTAGACATTTATACATGGGATGGGCAAGTAAAATCACAGGATATTTCTTTGGAGTAATAATTGTTTTATTTGGTTTTCTTTGGATTACATCTACAATGACAATGTCTGTAATATTTATAGGTTCCATTGGATTGATGATAGTACTTGGAGGATTTGTCATTATATACTTAGGCCATAGATCCGGAAGAAAGAAAAAACAACTTCAGCCACAGTAAATCAAAATAGTGATTTTTCCACAAACCATTATTTTGAATTTAACAAGTTTCAACAACAAATACAGAGAACAATACCTTGTAAATTTTTATCATAAAAAGATCTTATTCTAAGTCAACCTTTATGAGTATCAAAGAAACGAAAGAATTGAGAAATGTAAAAGCACTGCTAAAATTTTGATAAATATTTAGTAATGAGGATGATAGTTAGTCAAAAAGTATTTTAGGAACATTTACAAATAGTTATTTTTACAATTAACAATTATACTATTTACTATAAAAAGATATGATAATTGGAATTATAGAAATATTATAATTGAATTTACTTAGCTATTATACGCAAGATGTATTACTTATTGTATTGTTGTATTTCTTGCAAGTTGTGTTGTGTTAGATTTGTTGTAATCTATAACTAAACATGATCCGATCTTTTTATCACCCTCGACAGAACTAAAATCCATGATTTTATCAAATTCATCACAAATAAAAGTATCCGATCCCAAACCGCCTATCATGATATCCGATCCCTCTCCTCCTTTGATCTCATCGTTTCCTTCGCTTCCATCAAGATGATCATCTCCTTTTCCACCCGTTAGTTGATCATCACCTTCTTTTCCAGTTAACTCATCATCTCCGTCACCTCCTTTAATTTTATCATCGATAACAGTTCCTTCTATATTGAGATCTATTTTAGGTTTGACAATAGAAGGAGGCTGGATTGTCTTAGTAATATTGGAAGAAGATGAATTATCTATTTGGCTGAAGGCAATTTGCATTATCATATATTGCAGAGGTAACACCAGTACAATGATTATAAACAGATAGATTCTAAGGCTCTCATTACTCAAT
>JAICHH010000114.1 GCA_025922715.1 Nitrososphaeraceae archaeon | reverse complement strand
TGATTGTTTCATCAAGAATTACTAATGGTTCTCCATTGAATAATGGCAATCCTCCTAAAGCATAAGGACCTATTATAATTCCCGCTAAAAGTTCTCCTAATACTATTGGCAGTTTAATCCGATGAAAAAGTTCTGCAAATATTTTTGATGCAAACAGCAGTAGGGAAAGAGAAATTATTACATGAATAAATATTGTTGATGATTCAGTACCTACCGCCATAATTATTGATTATTAAAAATTTATATAATAAAAGTATATAATTGGTTGGAGCTTTTATCAACAATTTTACTTCTAATATATATACGAAAAGAGTTAACTTGACATAACAATATCAAAATAAACTTTTTGGAGTATAATGCTCTTCATCATCATAATAATAACCAAGTATGTTATCTACTGTTTCATCCAAAGTAGTATTACTTTTTATTAATACAACCACAACTTTGTTTTGTTCAAAAATTTGTAAAATTCTTATTTGTTCATATTCCAAGATTTTCCATTTTAATTTCCCTAATCTATTACTGATATTAGTATTAATCTTCACTTCTTCATCTTCTTTTTGAAGATAATTTTTCAAATGTAAAAATATATTTTCAATAAGATTTCTTTCAAAATTAATATTTTTAGCAATGCTCAGATCTCCCATCTCGAGTTTAGTATTGATAGTGAAAACAGCAAATATGTCATCTTCTACCTCTACTAAATGTTTAATTTTGTCATAACTAGCATCACTATTCATTTATATGAATAGTTATATATCATAACATTTAACTTATACTGTTATATCACACACATAGACCTTTCAGAATAGTCTTGACGTAATCTAATAAATTGTTGAACATACGTGTAAAGATGGTTAATGCTAATGAGTATAGATAAAGTATTAGACAAATAGTAATTGTCTGAATGTAGTAATAACATATTAAAATAAAACTTGAATTATATCTATAGACAATGTATAGATAGAACTTTATGTATTAAATATTAGTATTCGTTAAAGGAGATTATACTCCCGATGGTGAAGAATTAGTTACTTTTAATGTAGTAATGGCTGGCTTGCATGCTTGTTATTATTTATTTCCTAGTACCAGTATGGAAAAATCTAGTTATTCACTTTTTGTATTATTAAAGTTGATAGATTATCTTTAGATTAGTTTAAACAATTATAATATTCATTTTAACCTATTTCAATATCAACTTCTTTATTATAATATTGATATTTAGACATTTATTTATCAATGTTGTTGCCATTTATTTTTTGTAATTAATACCTTAACACTTTTTTCCCTACGAACAAGCCACGGAAATTTTTACCCACTGTTATTTAACTGATAGCTTATAATCTAATGTAAAACAATATTTTCCGTAACATTTTATTTTGTGTTGTTATAATTTTTCCATATGACAATTAATTATGTTATATTTACTTCGACCTTGTTTGTATGGTTATTTTTATTGATATCTAATAATACTAATTATAATAATTTGTTCGATTTTTTTCCAGCCAAAGCATACGGACACGGTTTGAGTAAAGATGAATCTTTTCCTATTGATATTTCCGGAAGACAAATTGCAATAGAAGGTCCAATAGTACCATCGTTCTTAAATGAGGGTGACCAGCAACCTACGTTAACAATTCGTGTTTTTGATAAAAAAACTAATGAAACTATAAGTGATATTAATCTTAGAATAATTGTAACCTTCAAGAATCAAACTATATTAGACCAACCATTTCATTCATTAGACGGAATAGTTTCAGCAAACCTGATTCCTGCCAAGGATTCCATAACTCATGAAATAACAAGTAAAGAACCACAACAACAACATTTATCACAAAATGATCTAGTCCAGGTAAGCTTAACAAATCCAGTTACGATTAAAAGTAAACTTCTCTCTGACGGTGGATTATACGATATAACAGTTATTCTTGAAAAAACAAGTAAAGGAATAAAAATAGACTCAGATAAAAAAATTAATCTATTTATAAGTATAGGAAAAACTTTTCCTTTTGTAATAAAAAAGTCTGCAGATAGTAGCAACAATAACAATGATGAGAAGGATAACCTTACTTTACAAGTTAAAACCTTTTACGATGAGATCCAAGATTTTTCCTTTAATAAAGAAAATTTAAAAATTTCATTTAAAATGCCTTTTAATTGGGATTTAAATTATGTAAACCAGATTCTTACATTACACGAAGAGATTATAGTCCCAAAATCTTATACTCCATTATCTAATGTTTCGTCATTTATAGGTACATTGAATGGTATGAAAATTCCAACAAGTACAATACTAATAGATGATTATTCAGATAAAAATAACAGGATTGTACATGTTGTTATTACAACTTTTAAATTAAAAGAATATGCTAAGCAAATTATAGAGGAAGGAGGAAATTCATATGCCGTATTTGAATTGGAACCGGTTAAAACAGTATAAATAATACTCTACTATTACAATTTTCCATACCTCAAAAAGTTGAAAACATTCATTGCTGACTCTTTAATAAATATAAGATAATTGTAGGTTGTATAAAAAAATTAGTCGGTAAAGATAGACTAACTATTGTTATTACTTACCCATCACCTTAAAAAATCTAAATTATTATATATAACGTATATTCTTTGTTTATTACTTTGAAATCTACTATTAGATTGGTTCTTTTAGGGCTAAATGTATTATTGGTCCTTGCAATAGCAACTACTGTCTATAATTCTCAATTTCTCTTGAATAATAACAGTATAATGGTATATGCACAACAAATTATGGGAATGCCTCCAGGTGGAATGGGTATGGAACAACAACAACCAGGCCCAGGCCAATATGCTGGAGGAACAATTTCCAGTATTCAAAATGATGAAAATGGTACACCTGCTTGGATATTATCCGGCCTATGGAAAGGTGCTTTAACTAATACTGCTGATAAATCAAATCAAGATTTCTCGACACCAACTGTTAGTAATAATAACGATAACCTTCCAACCGCTACCTTTGAGGCAGAATTCGATATGGTTATGCTAAATGGATCTGCATTACATCAACATAGTATCTATAACTTTACACTTGTAGACATTATGAAGATAGATGATGAAGATTATCAGGTCAATGGAACTGCTACAGTAACCATGGTGGAAGATGGTCCAGTGAATAATGTTCCACTTAGTATTAAGGCAATGAATAATAACGTTATAAGTATTTTGGTTGACCCAACTAAGGTAAATAATCACTTTGGAAATACTCCAATCTTTGGACTGATTCAACAAGATATAGTGATAAAGAAATAGGGAAAATTGTTGTTAATATAAAATAATTGTATTAACAACTAAAACTACTATTATCACTATGTCATTTTATTTTAAAAAGATAAATGAGAAAATCCTAATTATCTAATAGAATGAAAAAGAATAGATATCAAATACTTTATTAACTACAGATCGGCTGATTGGTAGACTCAGGCTCCTCTGATACTAAGAGAAATCCGTTAATTATTTCGTACAAATGGATAGCGTTAGGAAATACCACTCTTGGTACCCTTATTGCCTCCCTTGATGCAAATATTATATTTATAGCATTGCCTATTATTGTTTCAGAACTCGGCGCTTCTCTTTTTACTATGGTGTGGATAGTAATAGGGTATTCCCTTGTTACTGCGTCTATTCTTTTAAATTTTGGTCGTCTTGCAGATATTTTCGGTAGAGTAAAGCTATACACTTTGGGCTTCATTATATTCACTGTAGGATCTGCTTTATGCAGTATATCTCAAACAGGAGAACAATTAGTAGTATTTAGAATTTTTCAAGCAGTGGGTGCAGCATTTCTTTTTTCAAATAGTGTAGCCATCTTGACTGATGCATTTCCATCAAATGAAAGGGGTAAAGCCCTTGGCATAAATCAAATTGCCATTGTGTTAGGTTCAGTACTCGGGCTAGTTCTTGGTGGATTTTTAACTTCATATCTTGGTTGGAGATCTATTTTTTGGATCAATATTCCCATAGGAATTATTGGTATCGTTTCATCTTATAAAAATCTCAAAGAATTAGGACCAGTTAAGAAAGAAAAAATAGATTGGCTTGGAAATATCTCATTTGCAGGAGGATTATTTCTTGTACTAGCAGGAATAACATTTAGCTCGTTTGGTATTATATCTGATTTTTTGGTAATTTTTGTTATTATTTTCGCAGGGATGGCTCTTCTCGTAATATTTGGTTTTATAGAGAAATTTATTTCCAATGATTATCCTATGTTTCATTTCTCACTTTTTAAGATTAAATCATTCTTGGGAGGGAATATAGCAATTCTTCTCAATTCAATAGCTAGAGGCGATTTTATATTTCTCATATCATTTTATCTGCAAGGAGCATTTATGAAGTTGAGTCCGGTTGAGACTGGAATTTACCTGATACCAGTCTCTGCTGCTTTAGCAGTATTTGGTCCTTTGAGTGGTTGGTTATCTGATAGATATGGTTCTAGATTTTTTGTAGGCTTGGGTCTATTCCTATCTGGCATAGGCTTTCTATTACTTACACAACTACAAATTAAAACTTCCTTTATCGAATTACTATTACCTTTTATTTTGCTTGGAGCAGGAATGGGTATATTTACATCTCCTAATAGAGCATCCATAATGAATAGTGTACCTGCAAATAGAAGGGGAGTATCGGCAAGTACAGGTACTACTTTATTTTATGTTGGAAGATCTTTAAGTTTGGGTATCTCATTTTTAATAATGACAAGTATATTACCAGCAGAACAAGTAAAAGACATTTTTATAGATTTTAGAAATATTGAACCTAATATAATTAAAGATAATACTAATGCTACTTCTATTTCTACAATAAAAGAAAGTAAAGAATTAATCGAAAATAAGTTCTTGTACTCAATACATATCATATTTTTTGTTTCTTCTATACTAGTATTTATTTCAATAATTCCTGCTATACTTAAAGATAGGAATATTAGAAGATAAATATATATAAGACAACAATATTATTTTATCTTTTTTATTAACAGAGATTTAGAAAGCAAAACAAATTATAAAAAAAGAAAAAATTCTTTTATTTGAATAACTAGATGGATAAAACTTGATGGGATTTAATTCATTGAGAAATAGTACCTCTGAAATTTCTTTAATCCATTATTATAAAATAATCAAATGGGTATATATTCTAAGTTTATATAAGTTACTTGCAATATATAAACAAAAAAATTTTATTTTATTCCTCTAATTATTTAACCCTTGGAGTCTTATTGTTGCCAATATTGAATCCTCTTTGGCGAAGATATTTCAAAGTCAATTTATAAACTAATTCATCGTTGTTTGCCACCGTAAGTACTCTAGTCCATGATACTTCTCCTTGATCTTTTATCTCTGATGATAATAAATTGGAATTAAGTAAAGCCATTTCTTTACATTCTTCAAAGCTTTTATTTTTTCTGTAAGCAGTACCATGAGAATCACAAGAATTCTTATTATCCATTTATTATCTATATTAAAATATACATACATATCTAATTTTCTTTATAAATACACTTAGGATTCTAGCTTTTATAATGCAAACTAATTGGAAATCACTTTTAATATTATTTTAAGAGTTCCTGTTCTTTTTTTGAATACGATCTTTTTATTGGAGCAATTTTATCGGTCCATTCACCCATTAATCCTCCACATTTAACACATCTTAATAATTTTAAATGAGAAGATACAATGAATATATCTAAAAGTAAATCCTTGGGTTTATCATATTTGTTACATCGACAATCTTCCATCTTATAATTATATAACCAATAAAATTAAAATAGTTTTAATAAAAACTGTTTATAAATCTTCAATATCTCAAACATCAACATAGTCTTAAATTTGTTATTGATCAATTAAGTTTTAAACTTCTCTCTATCCATCCATATGAATGAATTATCAATAGCATCCATTA
>JAICHH010000113.1 GCA_025922715.1 Nitrososphaeraceae archaeon | reverse complement strand
TTTCTTCTTCCTATGGGTACTCCACCAAATGCATTAGTTTATGAGAAAGGTAACATATCAATAAAAGATATGTTTGTAAATGGCATTGTTTTAAACTTTATTGCAATTGCATTAATCAGCATCTTTACGATTTTTATAAGTTCGTTATTCCTTTCATAGACAAATATTATATTTAGTAGTAGAGAAGTTTTCTTTTAATATTTTCAGTTAAGCCAGAAGAATCATTTATTTGATCTCCATTATTTGATACTTTTTAAAAAGATAAATCTGATTTGGTTTTACTTGATTTAAAAATGCCATGGATAGATGGTATAGCAATGTTTGATGCATTAGAAAAGAAATCTAATTCAATTTTGGCTAGTATTGCAAAAACAATACATCTTGCACTCCAAGTTGATAAATAAATATCACTTTAACAACGGCTAAAACCATATGAGCAAAACAAAAACTCATACAAATTTTACTATTATATTAATATGGGCTTAGGTTTAAAGAATCTCTTCTTACAAATAATAGAAAAGAGAAAGAAAAAGAGTGATAATACGCGGATAAAATAAAATAATCCTATCAATACAAAATTCCTTTTATTTTATTATTGCTTATAGTAGACAGTAACACCATTAGTATTACCATAGTCTCCTTATGTCATTGTCCCCTTAGGATTAGCATTTATTAGCAATTTTATAGGTTTGTAATTAACTTCTTTATATATTTTATATACCTAAAAATGGTATGAAATCAAAAATCTATTCAACAATAGTAATTTCATCAATTCTTGCATTTGCTTTAATTGCAGCAATACCAACAACATCTGTAAGTGCAATAGTCCATGAAGGACTGATGGGAGAAGGTCAAGGCGGAAATATGACCCAAGATCAAGGCGGAAATATGACTGAAGGTGGAGAAACTGGCGGAATGACTGAGGGTCAGACTGGTGAAGATACAGCAACTACTGAAGGGCAATAAGAAAATATAGAATATATAAAATTCTCTTAAACCATTTTTTTTGAATCTGATTTTTTTCCACTGTATCTAATCTTCTGATAGCATAATTAGTTTATCTTTTAAATTTGCAATCGAACACTGAAACCATGACTATTCAACTCCCGATGGGCCCGTTATGTATTCGGGTTCATATACATGTTTTATAAATACAATAAGCATAGAAAAAAGGAGGCTCAAGAAAGACGACAGTTAAACTATCTACAACAATCAACAACATTGAAAGAGATGTTCTCAATTCAGAAAACAAGCAATTACTCGTAAAATTCTTTGAGTTTATGAAAAGGATTAGTACCTCAGAAAGATATCAAAACAATAACTTGAAAGCATTAATCGTATATAGTAATTCTTGGACCCTAGTAAAAACATAACAATATGTTGAATTCGTTCAGCTTGAGTATCACCTAACCCAACAAAATCTATGTCGATAATTTCCCAAACTCTTTTTGGTAATGATATCGTTAGATTTTTAGTTTCCATTCAATATTGTTTTAGTTCTAAAACTTTTATTATTTTTCTTCTATTCATGATACTACTGAATTCATTAACTGAAAATAAAGCTTGGTCATTTTACTTTATCTTTAATGTAATTCTAAATTATTAGAGTTATCTTCTACCTTTCTTTGGTCTAAAACCATTCTCAATTAATACCTTGTAAATTTCTGGAACTGCAAAACAAAACCCAATGTGTAAACAATCGGTTTTCTCACAAAAGTCACATTGCAGTTCCTTCTTTTTTGAATTAATGTATATCGTAACAAGTCTATTCATCGTGTTATCCTTAACTGCTATGTGATTATCTATGGCCGAATTATATTCAAGAAATGGACCATATTCTGTTATTTGCTTATTAAACGCTATTGTATTTTTTAAAATGAGATCTAAATAAGCTGTAAATTTTTGATTAGACGGTCTTTTTTTATCATTATTATATAATTCTAATAAATTGTTTTTAACATCTTCCCTGATTTGGATTGTTGACCATCCTTTCTTTTGTGGCATATTTTTATATATTAGTTTAGGTTAAAGTATGATATAACCTTTATTTTATTGAAGTATTATAATATATAACTTATTTTAGGTTAAATTAACATAAAACTTAAGTACTATAGTTAGGTTAAATTATGTTAATGGCTAAAGATTTAATAATAAGAATTGCATATAATTTGTTTAAAAAAATAAAAGCAAATAATGAACTTAATATAATAATTTACAGAAATTTAATAATAGTGTATTTGCTTCTATATATTATAATTGTAAAATACATATGCAATTTCATTATTAAGCAATATAGGAGTTTTTTTTAAAATGTTTTACAAGTTTGAAAATACATTTTTTGTATCAGCTCATGATTATCTATTAAAGTCATTCAAATTTGATTTACAACAAAATCAATTAGTTGATTTAACAATTGGCTCACCTACTATTTTTATAAATCTTTATAATTTAATACCTAAACTGACTATCAAAGCATTACTACCAAGGAATTATGGCGGTATGGAATCTCCTACTGTTACAATCATTGATGGTGCTATTAGAGGTCATTCAAATCATTTAAATTTTTACAGCTTTATAGATTATGCCATTCAATATCGTATGAATGTTAATTCAGTTTTAGAGAGAATTATAATAACAAGATCTTTTACTGCTCATCAACTTGCAAATACTATAATTTGTAAATTGCCTAAAATGATTCAAAAATATAGATCAAATATTGTAATAATTACAGATTTATTTGCTACCGATGAACAATTACATCTTTCTGAAAGGAAATGGCTGTTAGGTCATATGGTCAAGTCTATACATAATATTTCAGAATCAATAATTGCTGTTGTTTTTTCTCCTGTTGTAATAGATGATTTTAAAAGAGTTATTGACAATAAGCTAAAAAAATCGAAAATAATAACAACAAAACAAACAAAACAGAGAGAGATGAAATAGATGGGAAGAACAATTCCATCTTTTAGAATAGCTATACTACTTGAAGAGAAAAGGTGGAAACTTTATAGACAATATTTGCGTAAAAAAGAACAAAAAATTTTTAAACATATGTTTTCAATTGCATATCTTTTTAATTCAGCATCTTCATATGCTGCAAATCCAATAAGAATAAATCCAATTTTGTTTTCAATTGCCTTATATCATCAAAAAAAAATATCTTTATTGGATAAGAACATAAATAAAAATTTTTTTTTCAATCTTCATTATTTACTACTACTACTACTACTACTACTACAGAGATGAAAAATGAAAATGAAACCTATTCTTCTTCCTCTAATCTTTTTCCCTATGATAATATTATTACAAAAGAAATAGAATCTTGGAAAAGTTATGCGGATTGTCTAAGGAAACAGGATAGAGAATTGTTTTATAAAATGCTCAATAGCTGTTACAAATATTCTCCATCTATCAATGTACAAGGAAAAGAATATTCTACTACATCAGCTTTAATGTCAATCCTGCTGGAACATCATAAGGAATTACTTTTACAAAACAAAATAGACAATATACATAATAGCTCAAGAGGTGAATAAGAAAATTACTGTAGCAGTTGGTTGGTTGTTTGATGCATATCCATCTAAAGATAATAGTAAAATGATTTTTTGGATTAGATTGAAAAATTTCATAGATAATAAAAAGAGATATATTCGAATTGAAGAGAAATGGCAAAATTATTTTTATGTTGCTTCTGATAATATATCTAAACTGGAACAATTAGTTCAAAATGATCATATTTTATCATCAATAAGCTCATATGAATTTGTTAAAAGATCTGAAACAATTATAGATACAAAAAAATATACTGTCTTAAAACTTTCTATATTTGGTAAAAATCTAAAGTTAGCAAATACTATTGAAAAAATGAATGGATACCAGGATTTTAGATTATACAATGTTGATTTAATACCTGAACAAAAATATTTTTTCGACCATGATACATTTCCATTAGGATTTTTTGAGGTAACTGATGATAATTCTGATCTACTTTGGAAATCTAAAAGTGACGGTGTTTGGTCTACTGATTATCATCTACCATATTTTAAAAAGATACATATCAAGCTTAACTTTCCAAAAGGTAAAATTATAAAATCAACAGATGAGTTAAATTCTATTAGCATTGTTCAATATAATGATAGTAATAGTATTAACAAAAATAAAATTCATATTATAGATCTTTCAGATAAATCAGAAAAAAAATTATTAAAGGAATTAATAAAAATTGTTCAAGATATAGACCCAGATTTTATATTTACAGAAGATGGCGACTCATTTACATTTCCTTATTTGATTCACAGAGCAGAAATAAATAAAATTGATTTATGTCTTGGCAGAGACAATAACATGTCTTTAACAAAACCTGAAAGAAAAGGAAATTCCTTTGTTTCTTATGGTAGGACATATTTTAAACCATCAACTATCAAACTATTCGGAAGAATTCATATTGATAAAAGTAATACTTTTACAATAAGAACAGGTTCTGATTTAGAAGGTTTATTTGAGATTTCAAGGTTGTGCAGAATCCCATTGCATGAAGCCTCAAGAGCTTCAATTGGAAGGTGTTTAACCAGTTTACATCTTTATAATGCAACAAAAAAAGATTTACTAATACCTTGGAAACCCATTTTAAATGAACACCCTAAAAATTTGCTTGAACTTTTCTTAGCTGATAGAGGTGGCATGATATTAGAACCAGAAATAGGTTTACATGAAAAAATAGCTGAATTTGATTTTGTATCTCTTTATCCTAGTATTATGTTAAAAAGAAATGTTTCAGCAGAGACTATACTATGTGATTGTTGTTTTGATAATCCTAAATTTAGAGTACCAGAGCTAAACTATCATATTTGCAACAAAAAAGGATTAATTCCAGAATCATTAGAAATAGTATTAGATAAAAGATTAAGATATAAGGATTTAAAAAATAAAACCTCAGATCCAGTATTACAAGATATTTATGACAAAAGACAATCAGCTCTAAAATGGATACTTGTAACCTCTTTTGGATATTTAGGATTTAGTAATGCAAAGTTTGGAAGGATAGATGCTCATATTGCTGTTTGTGCTTTTGCAAGAAATATTCTTTCTCAAACTATGCATATTGCTGAAGACATGAATTTTGACGTCTTACATGGAATAGTAGACTCAATTTGGATAAAGAAAAAAGATAGTACTGCTAAGAATGATTATATTGACTTAAAAGAAACAATAGAACAAGAAACGGAATTTAATATCTCTTTTGAAGGAGTATACAAATGGATTGCATTTCTTCCATCTGAGATTAATTCCCATCTTCCAGTATTAAATAGATACTTTGGAGTTTTTGAAGATGGAACTATAAAAACAAGGGGAATAGAAGGAAGAAGACATGATACACCACCATTTTTAATACAATGCCAAAATGAAATTTTAGAAATATTGGCTCAAGGTAACTCAATTTCAGACATAAAACAAAATAAATTATCTTTAATAATCAAAAAAATTCAGACCTATCTTTCTCTATTAAAATGTAAGAGAGCTGATCCTGAAAGTCTAATATTTACCAAGCTACTTTCGAAAGATTACAATCAATATCACAACAGAAATACATTAGAAAATAGTGCTATAAAACAACTTGAATTAAATGGAGAATATCTAAAAGCTGGTCAAGTTTTACAATATATTATATTAGATTACAATGGACCTATATTAAAAAGGGTACTTCCAATTCAATTATTAGATAATAAAACTAATTATTATGATATTAAAAGATACTCAGAATTATTAATCGATACTTGCAATACTATACTAAAACCATTTGGAATAGTATTTGATCAAAATCAATCTGTATGTAGATTAAATAATTATTATTGATTTACTATAACTGGTTATGTTGGACTATTATAAGATTGAGAATGATAGTTGATACTATCTATAAAACAATGATTAGTAAATTTTAAAAGAGATATAATTTTAAATTGTTTC
>JAICHH010000112.1 GCA_025922715.1 Nitrososphaeraceae archaeon | reverse complement strand
TAAGAAGTTAAGATAATTATGTACTCTTTTAAAGAGCAAGGAAAAATAGTATTAGATATAATTACATTAGAGAAAGACACATTAATAATTATGTCTAAATATCATATTGCTAATGGGTATTATTTAGAATTTATTATAATAAATCTCATTGCGCCAACTTATGTTATAAAGTGTCATAATTTGATTCATATTAATGTTCCAACAATTACAAATTATAGAATCTTTATTTCTAATAGAACTTTCCAAAACATTTCTCAGTACTAGACTACTTAAATCTTGAAGAACTTTTGAAATATTTCTCCATTTTCATTATCATTTTTGAGTATAATAAGAAATTAGAAATAGATAATATTATAATAATCATTAGCTTTTTATTTTTACTATGATAGATAATATTGGAGGAATAGTAATATTTGTTTCAAATCAAACAAGGGCCATAGAATTTTATACTCAAAAACTGGGATTTGATGTTAAAGGTGAATATCCTTATAAGAACACAAAATGGGTTGAAGTAGGACCTAAAACTTCTACAACGACTATAAGTTTGATGGAACCACATCCAGATATGATGACAAATGGAGAGGTAGAACAAGCAAAAAAAGAAATAGGAACTATGACAAACCTCTGGTTTTATACTAAAAATATTAATAACACATACAAAGAATTGCAAGAGAAAGGAGTAAACATTACAGAACCCAAAAAACAAGATTGGGGTGGAATAATGTCACAGATTAAAGATCAAGATAATAATATTTTTAACATTGATTTCTTCATATGAAGACCATGATCATAATAAATAAATAAATAAATTATTATTATTTTACAATAAAATGCTAATAATTTTATTTTATCTTCTATTTTACACAATTGTTACATATATTTTTAATTTGTCCTCACATCATCTGGTTTATTTATTGTAATTTTATATTATTAGCCCATACTAACAGGTTTCTTTCATTTCAATGTCTAACCTTAAAATATATAGAAATTTATAATACTATTCTTGATTCAAAAAACAAAAACTGTTTACAATTTTGCACCTCTACCATTGAGAATAATATCGGGAATTGGATTTATGATGCATGGTCTGCCTAAGCTGCTGGATATATCAAATACTCAAAATTCATTTACGAACATGGGATTACCACCAGAATTAGCAATCGTTATAGGACTATTAGAATTCATAGGCGGGTTGGCTATTCTGCTAGGTGTATTAACTAGAATTGCAGGTGGGTTATTAGCAATAAATATGATAGGTGCTATTCTATTAGTGAAATTATCAAAAGGATTTATTGACGGATATGAATTGGATTTGTTATACCTTGCTATAATGATAAGTTTGATGTTAACAGGTCCTGGTAATGTATCAATAGAGAAAAATGTTCTTAAAAGAGAACTCTTTCCAAAAGCACCCAAATATTCAATAAACGAAAAAGAAAATGGATAGATAAAATCAAAGTATATTATTTTAAGAGAGTAATTAATGCAGAAAAGGGATGTAAATAAGTACAATGAATATCTTGATGCGTGAAAAGAAAGAAATATCATTTTTTTTTCTTCTTCTTACCATATTTATAGGTTTAAGACACATATTTAGTACAATAGATTAATATTCAAAAACTTCTTAAATTCCTTCAGGTATTATAATACATTGAAGTTTAAAAATAATTCAGAAAAAAATAGTATTGAAGATGATTTAGAAAAGTTATTAGATATTGTAATCAAATTAGTATCAGGTTTAGATAATAAATCAAAAGTAGCATTAAAGAATTTATTAGTAGAAATAGAAATAATATATACAAAGATCATTGATATAATATTACCATTTTATGAACTTAATAATAATACAATATTCCAAAATGAGTTTAGATCTAGATATAAAAATTATAATGAAATATTCCAAAAAGATCTTAAGTATATAGATAACAGCTCCAGTATAATCAAGACCAAGGCAGATTATTTAATTGAAAATCACGTATGGAGATCCGATAAAATTGAAAAAGTTATGCAAGTTTTTGGGAAAAAAGAAAATAATTCAAAAAAAGAGGAACTTTTAAAGGAATTTGAAAAAATGATTTATAATTGTTACTCTAATAAGAAAACTTTTTATAAAATATCAGATGTATTGCTAAAGCACTTAAATAAGGAATTAGATGATGTTAATTCTACTCTAGATAGAGGAGATATAACTAGTGCACGTATGAAACTACAATTATTTTTTGAAGAATCTGAATTTAGCGTAGACAATATTAAACAATTATTACAATTTCTAAAGAATATAATTGATTATTTATAAACTCGATTACATTCTTTTTAGCATCATTAATTGTTTAAATTTATAATTTTTTATAATCATTATACTATTGTAAAAGACAAAATGACTAATATTACTCAGCATTATGAAGTTATAATCTCACTAAATTATGATTTTATAATAGTGTTTGAATAATAAATTATATTTCAAATATATATTTTGAACCTTTAAATGCGAGCTCCTTAATAATAAGTGTTATAAACCTATACATGCTAAAAGATGATTCTTTACAAAAATGATACTAATTTTCATAATAATAAGTTCCCATCGGTAGATGATATACAAAATGCAAAAGATCTATTAATTAAAAATAATATTAAAAAAACACCTTTACAAAAATCAACGACTTTTTCAGAAATAACAGGATCTAATATATTTATGAAAATTGAATCTTTACAAAAAACTGGTACTTTTAAAGTAAGAGGAGCATTGTATAAAATTAATAAAATTTCTCAAGAAAAAATAAAAAATTATAATGGTATTATTGCTGCATCTGCTGGAAATCATGCTCAAGGAGTTGCATATGCTGCATGGACAAAGAATATTCCTTGTGTAATTGTAATGCCAAAGAATGCATCTTTGTCTAAAATAGCAGCTACAAAATCATATGGTGCAAAAGTAATCTTGGAAGGATCAGATTATGATGAATCGTTTAGAATAGCACAACAAATTGCAAAGGATGAAAAATTAGAATTAATCTCTGCTTATGACGATTACGACATTATTATAGGACAGGGAACAATTGGATTAGAAATCATAGAGGAGTTACCAGAAGTGGATGAAGTCTATATACCAATAGGTGGTGGAGGATTAGCGGCAGGCATTGCAATAGCGATAAAATCTAAAAATCCTAATGTAAAGATAATAGGTGTAGAATCGGAAGCATATCCAGCTATGAAACGGTCTGTTGAAATGGGTTCTTTACAAGCAGTAAAAGCAGGATACACTATTGCAGATGGAATTTCAATAAAATCTCCAGGCAATATAACTTTTGAAATAATTAAAGAGTTTATTGATGATATAGTTTTGGTTGATGATTCTACAATAGTCAAAACTATGTTCTTATTAATGGAAAGAGCTAAATTAGTAATAGAACCAGCTGGTGCAGCAAGCCTTGCATATTTACTTTCAAAATCTCGTGATGTAGATGAGCATAAAATCCGTACCTCCATAAGTGATAAGAAGAAAAATGTGGTTGTCGTATTATCTGGAGGAAATATTGATATGTATTTGTTAGGACAGATAGTGGCAAAAGGATTGATGCAAACAGGAAGACTTTCTAAGATCTTTCTTCTTTTGCAGGATAGACCTGGCGAATTCAAAAATGTATTGGATAGTATATCTGATTTAGGAATAAATATAGTAGAAGTAGTTCATGATAGATTAAGTTCTGATATACCTACAGGAATGGCAGGAGTATTTCTTAGCCTTGAAATGGAAAATCAAAGTTATATAGATACTTTAACTAGTCGTCTGACAGAAAAGGGAATAATTTTTAAAATTTAAGCATTTTCAATTATTATAATTAATTCCTAAACAATATACATTAATTTAACAATTAATTACTTTGCTAATTTATAATATAAAATAGAATGCAATTAAATTGTAAAAAAATGCCTTTAAGGTTCGCTAAATGTTTTCAATATAGTTTATTATACAATATTTATTTAAGTTACAAATTATAAATATAGTAGTTGACACAAATTATGGAAATTAGTTAGACTAGTATCATAAATGTATTACATTATAAAATAAGAATAAGCAAATTCATTTAATCTCTACAGTTCTATAATATATCAATTGTACAAGTTATAGGAAAATGATCACTATATCCAGTTGGCAGTCTTGATTTATTTCCATTTCCATATATACTGTTATTATTATTATCATTTTTTGTTCTATCAAATTCAAATGACATGGGTCTGCGTTTAAATTCCAATGGAATTAATCTTTCATCATAATTATTCTCTTGTTCAAATTTGCTTTCTGATAAATTCTCACCTAATGTCATACCTTGAGTATTTATATTAATAGAGTTAAGGTTCATTTTTAATCCCTGTTTTCCACATAATAAACCTCGTGATATTATAAATTGGTCAAATAGATTAAATGAATTTGTTTTCCGAAAATACAAACTTCCATTAGGATAAAGATTCCACATACAGTTAAATAAAACTGATGGTTGTTCTAAGTAAATTTGCTTATAGGTTTTATCTCTATTTTTAAAATCTTCTTTTGCTAACCTAAAGATTCTATTCCATTTACGTAGTAAATTTTTGTCTGGTGTTGCATACAGATATTTCATAATACTTTTATCAAATGGTTCATCGTTAAAATCACCCATGACTAGAATATTTACGTTCCATCTTTCTTCAAGTTTTTCTAATACTGTTTTTCCTTCATGAATTAAATCAACACTATTTGGGAATTTTTCTATTTCCATTTTCGGATATTTTAAAATAGAGTCAACTATTCTTCCACAATGTTCTGCTGCCATATATCTAGAATATTCTGTATCCATAAGTTCGGAATAATCATCTCTGCCTCTTCTTGATGGCCAATGATTTACTAAAACATTTAGTTTAGCATTATTTTTCAAGACTCTAAGCTTGGCATAAAAAATATCTCGTGTAGGAAATCTAAAATTTATCATATATCCATGACCATCAAGCTGCTCAAAGATCTTATTAGAATAAATTAAACATGTATCAATTCCTCTCAGATCTGGACCTTTATGATATGGTTTTAATTTACCATCTATGTTTGTTCCAGCTATTTGATAGTCATCTCTACCCAATAATTTTTTTAATTCATCTATTAGTTTTTCAGCTAAAAAGGCATTTTCAATTTCACACACACCTATCAAATCTGGGCCTGTATCGAAAGTACTTTTAATTATATTTGTTAAATTTTCTATCTTTATATCACGAACTTTTTCATTCCAACCTTTATTTGGAGTAAATTCAAGATTTGATGAGATTTCATTAGGTTGAATATCAAATAAGTTTCCTAGATTCCAAAAAACGACATGAATGGTATCTTTCAATTTAATAATAAGATTTTATTTAATATATAAAATTTACAGACATTATTTTAAGAATGGAAGTTTTATAATTTCCATATTATTTATTAAATCTAATACAGGATTTATATCATTTTCTATTGGACATCCATATATAATTACCATCTTTTAATTGAGTGTGTAACTGAACTTCAATACCATCTCATCATGGCTTTGTGCATGTACTATATTAAAAATCTTGTCTTTCTATTGTGTTGGTTGCTGCAGATGCTGCAAACACAATGAATGATATTAAAAAGCTATTAAACATTTATTTTTTTATTTATACTGTCGTACAATCGATATTGATTAGATTTCTTTAATCTATTCATAAAATGAAGTAATAGACTAAATTTAATAACTTCTATAATTTAATGAATAACTTTATAAATATTTTCAATTTATGCTGTTGTATATAGAAAATATAATATATCGAGATTAACAAATTTATTTTTTATATAGATAGTTAATTAAAAATTATATAAATAATAACAATAATGTTATATTTATCAAAAATTATTTTTGAATTAGTTTTGATCTGTTATATGCTCTTCAAGATCGCTACAATATCTATTGTCAGTCAAGAATGCAAGCTTAGAATTAATATCATCCAGTTTTAAAGTTAAAGATTTTTCTAGTATTAGATTGGGTAGAAAATTTTGTTTAGTTTCATTCAGTTTCTTTTCAAGGTTAAG
>JAICHH010000111.1 GCA_025922715.1 Nitrososphaeraceae archaeon | reverse complement strand
TTAATCTGACCGCTGGGTTTGAGCTGTTCATATCGCAATCTAAATAGTTCAATTACTGTTGATACATCCTCTTCTTCAATATTATGAAACCAATAGCTAACCCATCCTGATTGTGGTAGCACATGGTGAGGTTTAACACGTCCCGAGTTAACAAGCTCATCTCGAATCTTCATAGGAAACGGTATATCAGCTAAACCTTCACTATGTATATGTCCCATTTCTCTTCTGTTTAGACGAAATTCTATACCTCCAAATCTATGAGGTTCCGCAGTAACATAAGGCCAACTTAGTATCTCTTTTTCAATACTTTTTATAATTTTACTCATATGATATTATTTTAATTTTAGAGTTTATAAAGACAAAGGTTTACAAATTATATAAATTCTCTGTTAATATTAGTAAAAGCATCTTTTAGATAATAATATCATCATTTTTTTCATTAACAAGAATTATAGATCTGATATTGTTTTTTAACAAATTCTATTTCTATAAAGTCTTCTAAGTTATGAATTTTTGTAACAAACACAGTAGGCAATGTAGGATAAACTAAATCTGAAATTCTATTGTTGATTATATTGTATCTTTATAGTATAAAGCATATATGTTGTATCTATTTTTTATTAGTCAAATAATTATCCTATTTCAAGTAAGATTTTAAATACCTACTTAGTATTAAATTACTACTTAACTTAAATATTTTGAATTGTATATTATAGTATGTCAAAAGTCAACAATCAAAAAATAATAAAAGATATGGAACAACAAGCAGGAACATTAGATTCAGAAAATTCTGTCAATAACAAATCCATTCGTTCAGTCTTACAAATAGTAAAGAGTGAAACAACTCAAGATGGCGAAGGTGTAACATTAAATAGATCATTTCCAAATAACTACATTTCAGAATTTGATCCTTTTTTGTTATTAGATGAAATAGGACCAATGCATATAAAACCAGGAAAACAAAAAGGATTTCCTAATCATCCTCATAGAGGATTTGAAACTGTTACCTATCTACTAGAAGGAAAATTTGAACATAGAGATTCACAAGGTCATGCCGGAACTATTAGTGCTGGAGATGTCCAATGGATGACTGCTGGATCTGGAGTTATACATTCAGAGATGCCTGAAAAAGAATTTAGTAAAAATGGGGGCAAATTACATGGATTCCAATTATGGGTAAATCTTCCTAAAAGTAATAAAATGATGAAACCACGATATCAAGAAATCCCTCACTTAAAAATTCCAACTGAAACTACTAAAGATGGTAATGTTATTGTAAAAATTATAGCAGGCGAATCATTAGATGGAAAAGCAGTAATTGATACAATAACTCCAATTATGTATTTGCATTTTAAATTAGAACCTGGTGCTACAATAATACAGTCAATTCCAAAAGAGTACAATGTCTTTGCTTATATAATTAAAGGAAAAGGAGTATTTGAACAAGGTAATAATAATAGTATAGTTGAAAGAGGAAATTTAGTAATATTTGATAGAGATGGCAAAAGCGTATACGTTCAAGCTGTTAAAGATTCAAAAGTTCCACTTGAATTATTATTAATTGGAGGAGTTCCGTTACGAGAGCCTATAGCAAGATATGGACCATTTGTAATGAATACTCAACAAGAAATTTATCAAGCCATAGAAGATTACAGAAATGGTAAATTGGGATAACATCCTCAATTTTCTATCACAAACCAAATGAAAAAGAACATTGATATTAACTTTTACCATAATCTTTACTCCGCACAATTAATATAGCAATTTTCTTTGAAGAGTTATTGCACACAAAAGACTATTTATTTTTAATTAGATTTAAAAATAAAAAGATGGCAAAGAATGATAATAATGATGATAACCATACTGACAACAAGCATTCAAGTCCAGTTACTGTAATTGTTAAACGTATTGCTAAAAAAGATAAAATCAAAGAATTTGAAGAATGGCTTTCAGGAATTTCCAAGGAAGTCTCTAAACAAGAGGGAAGTATGGGTATTGATATAATTAGACCAACTAATTATAATAAATCAAAACTTGAATATGTTGTCATATTTAGGTTTAATAATTATGCTAATCTTACAAAATGGGAGAAATCACCAATACGAGATGAATGGTTACAAAAGGGCAGGAAACTAGTAGAAGCTGATCCTGATGTACAAAAACTGACAGGACTAGAGTTTTGGTTTACTCCATATTTTAAAGATGAATCTTCACCTATGATTCCTCTAAACCCTCCACCACGTTACAAAATGGTAATTGTTACTATTCCTGTAATATCAATTCTGCTAATGACTTTGGTTCCTCAAATACATATTTTAACAGAAATGTTATCAATACCATTTCCTGTAAGACTTGTTATTGCTCTTACGATAACAGTTCTGCTAATGACTTATGTTATAATGCCTCTTTTAACAAAATTATTAAAATCTTGGTTATTCAAGACTTAAGCAAAATGTACTACTTTTGGATATGGTGGTGATAGATAATAAGATGCTGATTATGATAGCTTAAATCTTTATTACTTGGTAGTATAGTATTACCTACTGTTATAATATGGTGAAAGTGAGTGTTTGATAATATCTTTAAATTCTAAACCTGAAACTAAAACTTTGGAAGAAAAATGTAAAATTCTAGACATTTGGGATGTTTTAAGCAGAAGATGGTCATTACTAATATTAAGGAATTTAAGTTCTAAAAATGTTATTCGATTTAATGAATTAAAAAGAAGTTTAAATAATATTAGCAATACTGTTTTATCTGATAGGTTATCCGAACTTGAACAAGAAGGCCTAATCACTAAAAAAATATATCCACAAATACCTCTTAAAGTTGAATATAGGTTAACAACAAAAGCAAAAGACCTAGAACCAATTTTGCAGAGTCTTAGTAAATGGTGTGAGAAATGGGAATTGAAAAAATAATAGATTAAAAATATGGATAAAAGGCAACATACCGAAATTATTTTGATATAATGATTCAAACTTATTTAAATTTAACAAATAGCATATAAACCATAAAATATATTTTTCTAACAAATTATTATCACATAACAAGAACTTAAATACAACGCAATCATAATCTTTGCAATGTTATCTGTGTCATGTAGAGATGTTGGAGTAGACTGTGATTTCAGAGGAACTGGCGAAACAGAAGAAGAATTAATGAATAGTTTGGTTGATCATGCAATTAAACACCACGGCTATACTCGTGAATATGTGATGGAGCCTGAAATGCAGGAAAAGATAAAAGCCAAAATTAAAAAAACTTGAAAATATGGCTCTGCTGCTTAGGGAGTCAATTGTCATTGCTAAAACACTTTGACTATTCATTTTGAAGGATTTTTCATGTTATTTGGAATTTTTTAATTGATCTCAAAGTTACTTTGAATCTATATTACTAATTTGAGCGAAAGATTAGGGAAATTTTCTAATCCGAGGGTTTATCGCTGGAAAAATTGATAGATGTTATTTTAGTATAGTCTATTAGATTACTAATAATTCAAGGAAAGGATACAGAGTCTTGTTGCTAGACGGGCTCGGAGGTGTGTGAACTGATTTTGACACGATTTTGTAGTCCTAAACTTGTACATTAAAAAAGAAAAATCCTTTGTATTGTTTTATTACGGAGCAACAATTACTTGCCTTATAACTTTTAACATATCATAAAAGCTCTAATTAACCCATTTATTGAATTAGTATTAATCTTGTTACATCCAAATTGGGTGGATTTTGGGTATAATCTGGGAATATCCTTTTTATTAATAAAATATAAAGATAACTATGGCAGAAATTAGCATAATAGTTTCAGCTATTGCTGGAATGGGATCATTTTTTTCTCCTTGCATATTACCTATCTTACCTGCATTTATTTCTTATTTATCAGGAACAACTTTACATGAAATTGGTAACATAAATGATAGAAAAACATCATCGTTTGATAATGAAAAGACTACTACTATTGATACTATTAACAGCAATAAAAAATCACTATCTTTACAAAAATCTACTAGACTCAATATATTCTTAAATACTGTTTATTTTGTATTAGGATTCTCATTAATTTTTGCAGTTTTGGGAGTTGCTCTCAACAGTGTTTTGGTAAATGTCGGTACTGGTTTTCAAAACACTCTCCAAATAATTGGTGGAATTGTGATTATATCTTTTGGAGTATTTCTGATATTATCTTCAAAGATAAACAACTTAAACTTTGAAAGAAAATTAACTAGAATTCCTAAATTTAAAACTAGTTATATAACTTCATTTGTATTTGGAATTGCCTTTGCTGCAGGATGGACTCCATGTGTAGGTCCTATTTTGGGAAGTACATTTACTTTAGCCGCGACATCCCCTGGAGAAGCATATAACTTACTATTAGCATATTCATTGGGACTAGGAACTCCTTTCTTGATAACCGCTGCTTTCTTTTCCAGGGCGACGGGATTGCTAAAAAAGATGCTGAGATATTTAAAATATTTTAATCCTGCAATGGGAACCTTTTTAATAATTCTTGGAATATTGATATTCACTAATCAATTAAATATTTTAGGTAATTTCCCACTTGCAAATGAAATCATCAATCTAGAAAGGGGTATATGATGAATGAATAGAGATAATATCAGTGCAGTTGTTATGGCAATTGCAGTAGTATCTGTGATAGCTGGATTTGCAATTTATTTTAACACTCAAGGCTCGTATATATCCAGCAAGTCTACCTCTGATAAATTTATACCTATAACAGGACAAATTGACGAGAATGGAACACTTATAAATATTGACAAATCACAATTTAAAAAAGCAAAAAATTTCACTAAAATTTCAGAATATATCAATACAAAGCCAATATCTCTTGATGATCTAAAAGATAAAGTTGTACTGGTAGACTTTTGGACATATAGTTGCATTAATTGTATAAGAACTATACCTTATCTTAATGAATGGTACGATAAATATTCAGATAAAGGATTGGTTATAGTAGGCATACATACTCCTGAATTTGAGTTTGAAAAAAATAGTGACAATGTTAAATCAGCTGTTCAAAAATTTGGAATAAAATATCCAGTTTTACAAGACAATGAGAAAGAGACATGGAATGAATATGAAAATAGATATTGGCCAAGAAAATATTTAGTAGATGATGAAGGATATATAAGATATGATCATATAGGAGAAGGAGCATACAATGAAACAGAAAAAGTAATTCAAGCTCTTTTAGCTGAAAGAGCAGCCCATGTAGGGATAAAAAATATTAATATTAATAATTCTCAAAATGTTGATAAAGATCTCAAGTTAGAATATCAAGATGTTAACTTTTCAAAAATAAAATCTCCAGAACTTTACTTTGGATATGAATTTGCAAGAGCTCCTTTAGGCAATATGGAAGGTTTTAAACCTAGTGAAACTATATTCTATCAACTATCGGATAATTCTGAAATTAAGTTAAACTCCATATATCTTAAAGGAAAATGGAAAAATAATCCTGATAATATGGAATTACAAAGCAATAACGGAAGCATAATACTAAAATATAATTCAAAATCTGTAAACATAGTTGCTGGCGGCAAAGGAAATTTTACAGTAGCACAAGATAAAAAATTGATTACAAATGATTTAAGCAAAGATGCATTTAGTGATGGAATATTTATGATAGATAAACAAAGACTATATAATTTAGTAACAAATAAAGACTATGGAGAACATACAATAGAAATGGATATTAAAGGACAAGGATTTCAAATCTACACCTTTACATTTGGTTAAATGAAAAGAAAAGGAATATCAATATGGAAATTCTAATGCAGATAAATGCTATCGTAAGTATAGCAACTATAATTATTTTAGGTATTTTATTATATTTGTATACAAAAATATATTTAAAAACAAAAGCTACATTTACCATAGGTTTAATGTTTTTTGCAGGCATGTTTGTTATACAAAATTTGATTGTTATCTATGCATATTTTGCTATGGCACCATTATATGCAGAAGATTTATTGCCATATTTTTTACTTATTCACATAGCTGAGTTTGCAGGAGTTGCTAGTCTTTTGAAGATTACTCTTTGAAAAAATGTAAAAAGGGCACATGAAAAAATTGTATAAAGAAACATCAAAACTTCTTTTGTGTTCAAAACTCTTAAAAAACCATTAATTATAAAATACAAG
>JAICHH010000110.1 GCA_025922715.1 Nitrososphaeraceae archaeon | reverse complement strand
TTCAACCGCTGTTAGAAGGACGTTATTTACTCCTTTAGATCTAAACTATCCTCGCAATTTCAATATCGATGACAAATCAATATTCACTGATTTTTTTTAAAGATAACGCTTCTATGATATATTCTATAATAGAAACATATGATGAGAAACTAAAACCATTTCTAAGTATGGAAGAAACAAATAAATTTGTTCAAGATAGGATTATCTATCCAATAAAATATACCCATATTAATAATATAGAAGAGTTAAATAAACATATTAAAAAGCTTAATAATCTAGTGGGTTATATCCGGATTAAAAGAAGATTAGGAGATAAAACTAAACCGATCTTTCCTGATATAAAATCCGAAAGAAAAAAATTGTAATGGAAAAAAAGTTTAAAAGCAGAATTCCCACCAATCCCATCACAGTTCTTCCCCTAAATATTACCGTAATTCACTTGGGATAACAATCAATAAAATGCAAAAGAGTAGGGTAAGAGATAACACTTCAATCTGAGAAACAACATATATAGTTAGTATATACTCCTGATCACATTAAAAGAATGATAATTTGTATATCAATCGCTTCAAAGAGAGAAACTCATTCAAATTTATAACCGTTTGATAGACATATTGGTAACATATAGGGCATAACACAGAGTATAAAAAAGATTAAGAAATTAAGCAAACCAAATTATCTGTATTTAAAATTCAAGAAAAGTCAAGAGTACTAACAAGATTTATTTATAGAATATCAAATTATAAATAAAAATAGGTGAATATATTAGTTTCATAATTTAATTATAATATGGACACTAAAAGCAACTAATTGTTTTATTTTTATTTAGTTATCTTCTTCTTTTAATTATTGGTCAAATATTAAATTAAAATATACGATGTAATAGAAAGTAAATTGCATTTTACAATTTACCATTTTTAGAATTTTAATAGATGACCATACATAACAGAGTTCTTTATTTATATTGAAGTGAAATATTGTAAATAATTCTTAAATTTAATATCATGTGAATTTTATAGAATTATCTTACAATACTCTTTTGAGTTGATTTTTAATTGTTATACTATAAAAGTTGATATTCAAAATAATAAATTGACCCATCTAATATGATATATCAATCAGAATGTGATATAACTAATATATTATCTGTTTGAAAGTTTTAAAAACAAATGACTGACTGATTGATCGACAATTTGAGTCGTTTCTGTCAGTGTAATAGTTGTATTTTATTTAATATTAAAAAATTCCTTTTTGATAAGATCCTAATAGTTTAAAGAATTTTGTTTGAGTCTTAATTCTATTTAATGTCAGCGTTACTTTTTCATCGTTATAATGTCCATCAAAATCTACATAAAAATAGTATTCCCAAGGTGTTTCTTTAGTTGGACGAGATTCAATTCTCGTCAGATTTATGCTTTTACGAGAAAATTCCTTTAGTACGTGATACAAAGAACCTGGTTTATGTTCTAATGCAAAAATAATTGAGGTTCGGTCTTTTCCTGAGGGTTTATCTACCAATTGTTTCGAGATAACAAAGAACCTTGTAAAGTTATTCTTTTTATCTTCTATTCCTTCCTCTAAGATCTCCATTTCATATATTTCCGCAGCTCTCCTACTTGCAATAGCTGCAGATTTCATCATTTTGTTTTCCTTGATGAATTTTACCGCTCCCGCAGTGTCAAATGCAGGGATTGGCTGTAATTTTTTACTTTGGATATAATTTCTACATTGGCCCAATGCTTGAGGATGGGAGTATACATTGATTATTTTTTTATAATCTTTATTTACAATCAAACAATGATTAATTCTTTGAAAGATTTCTCCTGAAACGTATATTTTGTCCTGTAATAATAAATCATATGTTTCACTTACACTGCCCTCGATTGAATTCTCGATAGGGACCACTGCTATTTCATTCAGATTATTTTTAACAGTTTCAAAAACATCATGAAAAGTTTTTAAAGGAATAGCAGTAGAAGCAGGAAAGTTCAGCATTATTGCCATTTCACTATACGCTCCTCTTTCTCCTTGAAAGGCAATCCTTATTCCTTTATTAATCAAATAATTTATAATAGTAAAACAATCTTTTATGTTTATTCTAAACTACAAACTTGTAAGAGTTGATTTCTTTGTTATTTATCCACTTGTTTTGAAAAGTTTAATATCAGATGAGGTCAATATTGCATTTAGTAACTTTTTTCCATATTCGGATCTTTTGTCAACTTTGATTCTTGATTTTCTACCTATTTGTGAACTTAAAAGGAATTCGTTATTAATATAAATTCCAACATTGGATCCAACTTCTTTTTTATCTGCAATGATTATGATTGATGAACCAGATTCATTTATTTGGAAATCAATCTTTTTTTCAAGAACTGGTGTTTTAGCTTCTATGTCAATTCTTACACCTAATAGATTTTCTAGTTCAGAGACAGTTGAACCACTTCTTCCTATGATTTTTGGAATTATTTCTTTTCCTACTTTTATTCTTACTTTGTTATCGGATATAATTTCTATATCTGCATTAGGATCAAATCTCCTTACTACATCTTTTATCTTAGATTCTGCAAGTCTTATGATATTACTGCTAGTATTTGTACTTTTCTTCTCTACTATTTCCTTGACAGGTACTACTATATTTTCTTCACCATAAGTATAGATTTCATATTCTAATTCTCCATTTTCAAAATCAAAAATTTCAACTAATGGTCTAGCTAGATCTTCTTCAACCATTCCAGACGGGACTTTAACTGTCAATTTTAATTCATAAACTTTATTTATATTACCATCTTTAAGAAAAATAATTGTATCTATAATATGAGGAATCATTCCAAGTTCTATCTTTCCAATAAATCTTTGAACAGCGTCAATTGGACTATTAGCATGAATTACTCCAATCATTCCCACTCCTGATAGTCTCAAATCTGCAAATACATTGAAATCTTTTATTCTTCTTATTTCATCAAAAATAGTATAATCTGGTCTAACCAGTAGAAGCAAATCTACTGCATTTTCAAAACTCCCTTCCAACGGACTATATTGTGTTACTTCTTTGGGAACTTGTAAATCTCTTGGTGATTCAAATGTTTTTACAATTTTTTCTTTTTTTGTATAATATTCTGCTAGACTGCTTGCTATTGTACTTTTACCGGATCCAGGAGGGCCAGCTATAACAATTCCTTCAGCTTTCTCTTCTAATCTCTTAAGAAGTTTTTCACTTAATTTGTAATCGTCTAAAGATAAGTGTACTATCGGCCTTACAATAGTAATTTCTGTAGAATCAGAAAATGGAGATTTAGTAATTGTTATTCTGTATTTTTCATATTGAATAACAGTAGCTCCTTCTCGATTTATTTCATAAAATTTATTAGTATTGAGTGGATTATATTCATAAATTTCTTTAATTATTTCCTTAAGATAATCGTTTGTTATAATCTTTTCATCTAATCTTTTCAGTTCAAATTTTCCTGGGCTTCCAATTTTTGCGTATGGGTAAACTCCTTCTTTTAGATGGATACTCATTGTTTTGTCTGAAAAAAATTTTTCGAATTTGAAATGAGTTATCTTATTATTGTATTTTATAAAAATTGAGTCTATTCCTTGGGCTAGTGCTGCTAAATGTTGTACATAATCACCAGTAATTAGAATTGCATTTTCTTTAAATGCTAATTCATTAATTATTGAATCAATTCTTCCATGCTTTGCTAATAAAATATCATCATAAGCTGGTCTTTCACCAAAAAAATTTATTTTAATACCTTTTTTATTACAAACATCTCGTATTTCATGAATTTCTTGCAGACCTACTAAACCTTGATCTCTATTAGTGGATGCCTGAGCTTGTAATTCGTCTAAAACTGCCCTGGGAATAATTATTTCACTATTTTCATCTAATATTTTTCCAGTCTGTAACATTTTAGAGATTTCTTTATCAATTATAACACTAGTGTCTAAAACATATTTTTTGGAATTCAAATTATTTTAATAATTGTAAATCTTTATTCGTACTTAAATTTATTTTAATTCTATAATATTCATATCTCTTGAATCCTTAATGAGCTAGCTAGCTTTTAGAATGTTAATTAGCAAAATAATTGAACCAGTCTTAATTTAAAAGAATCAAACCATTTACAATGAAATGACGATATTATCTAAGGAAAACGCCAAAGCTCGATTGGAAGAATTCAGAATATTGCTCAAGTATATGTCTTTTCTACAAAAGAACGGCTTTTCTGATTGTGGTAGAGGTCAAATTATGGGTCAAATGTCGTTATTACAAGAATTTCTTTCTGAGTCGCACACCAATGATGAAATTTTAAATTTGCAGTATAAGGATCCTGTTATAACAAATGTACCAAATATTAATAATCCTTCTAATTCAATTTCTGATACTTCACAATATTATACATCTACCAATAATGAAACAGAAAAACAAATTACTGATGGTTCAAAAGATAATACTTTTGACCTCGATAGTATAATATTAGAGAATGATACCTCTTCTGAAGGCAATAGTAAATTACAAAACTCTCGTTGGTTACGACCATTTAAAAATGATGATCCTATAAAAAAGAGATTGTTTGATAATTTCGAAAAGAATGAAATTACACAATCATGGAAAGAAAAAATAAGAAAAATGACACAATCAGATATTATATAAACTAGCAAAATCTTATTTTATGCTATCTCAATCGTTATAATAATTGTTAATTTCCTTTGGTAAGTACTTCAATAGCTAATTTGAATTCTTCTTCACTTAACGGTGGGATTTCTGAAATTTTATTATTATTATTTACATGATCCATTTTTTTCTGACCTATCAAAGGGGCTATTATAGAAGGACTTGATCTTATTATTTGGAGTAGTTTCATAATCGGATCTGTTAATCCTTCCGAATAGTCAGGAATCTTAGTTTGTATTAATTTTCCTTGAAGTAATGGAACACTAGAAAATACTCCTATTTTCAATCTTTTTGCAGCTTCTAAAATTGTAAGTTTTTTTTCATTTCCTACATTTTGATTTTTCAAAAATAACGCTTCACTATATGCTAAATTGTAGGGAAGCTGGATAAAACGGAATCCATGATCTGCGCCTCCTATATTTTTAGCAATATTGCACACTTCATCCAGTGATAAATATTCTTTATTTTCTTCACCTACTCTAAAACATGTCCAAGTTGCCATTCCATAATATCTAATTTTATTTTTAGAACGGAATTTTTCATAAATTTCAAAAACTTTGGAAAGCATGTCAAAAAATTTATTTTTACTAACATCCTGATTCCAACTTTCAAAAGCATTATGGATATATACTAGATCTATTGTATCAAGTTTTAAGTTAAACCGAGATCTCTCTATACATTTCTCTATATAGGCTGGATTAAGAACATTATATCCAGAACTTATATCTTCTGCATTTATGATTCCTGTAGATATATACATTCTTTGTATATATTCCCAAACATCAAGCATTGGATAGTCTCCGTCATTTGTTATATATCCATTCTTTGTACTTACAAAAATTTCATCTCTAGAAACTATTCCGTCATTTACAAGTCTAGCTATTGATCTGCCAATACTTTTTTCTGATTTCATTGCTCTATAATTTATTGCACTATCAATTACATTAATTGCATGTGATTTTACTGATTCATATAATGCATTTTCAATATCATTGTCATCTTCTTTCGAGAGATCACCTAAATATGTACCCATTCCAATACTTGATAATATTAGATCATCAAATTCTTTAAAGTGTAAATATGATTTACCTTTTTTAATTGCATTGTCTCTAAATTTTTTAGTTCCTTCGCTACTCGCAAATCCTTTTATATAAATATCTTCACTCGACAATACATTATAATATTGTTGACTATTATTATTTTTTTATTCTTTTACTTTTTATCATAATTATTATCGGACAAAGATGTATATGTAGTCAATTCACCTAAGTTATACAAGTGAACAGTAGTTTGCCTAGTAATAGTAGTAGTGGCAGTAGTAATAGCAATAGTAGTAGTGGTAACAATGGTAGTGGTGCTGGTAGTGGCGGCAGTGGTGCTGGTAGTGGCGGCAGTAGTGGTGGAAGTATAAACAATACATCACTAAAAGTACTGGAAGCTTATACTCGTGATGTTGGTAGGGGCATAGCACGAATTGATTATGATACCATGGATTCTTTGGCCGTTTCTACTGGTGATGTTGTTGAAATTAGAGGA
>JAICHH010000109.1 GCA_025922715.1 Nitrososphaeraceae archaeon | reverse complement strand
GCATGAGAATTTTACTATTTGATCTCTACTTAACATCTCTTTTGAATTTTGTGTTTATGGATTTCAAAAAACTAGCAACTATTGTAATACGGAGGAGGGTACTCCCCAAATGACCTAAACAGTTAATTAAAATATAGGATATAAAATAACTTGTCATGCACTCTCATTTAAGATCAATGGATTATGGTTTATTACTAGAGAATAATGGAACACGAATTTTGTTAGATCCATCCAAGGTTGAGAGTAATGATTTTGTTTTTATTTCTCATGCTCATTCTGATCATGTTTATCGTAAACCCAAAAATAAATCAAAAATAACAACTATTACTTCAGTAGAAACAGAAGCAATAGCTAATGCACGAGGTTATGAAATCACAAATGCAATATATGAAGGAAAAGATTTAGAATTGATAGATTCGGGTCACATATTAGGATCTAAAGGATTACTCGCTTTCAATGAAGTATTTTATACCGGAGACATCTCAATAAGGAAACGAGCATTCCTTAAGCTGCCAAAAAAAATACCTCAAGTGGATACTCTAATAATTGAATCGACATTTGGAAGACATGAATACATTTTTCCTGATCATAAAGAAATAATTCATCAAGCAAATAAGATTATTGCTGATGCTTATGATAAAGGTCAACCTGTTATTCTCATGGGATATCCATTAGGAAAAGCTCAATTGTTAACAAATTTTTTTGGTCATTGGGATCCTTTTTTTTCTTACGATAGTATAGAAGTTATTAATACTGTATACCGAAATATGGGAATATCACTAAGAGATACAACCTGCTTTACAGAAGCAGAAAAATATAAACAATTAGATACCAAGTATCCTTGGGTAATGTTAGCACCATTAATGAATGGAAATTCAAGATTTTTAAAATATATGAAAGACAAATATAATACAATAACTATTGGGTTTAGTGGATGGGCTTGTAGTCCGCGATATAAATACATGATGGGAATAGATTATGCTCTTCCCTTGAGTGATCACTGTGATTTTAATGAATTAATTCAGGTGGTAAAAAAATGCAATCCAAAAAAGATATTTACAATCCATGGTTTTGCAGTAGAATTTGCAAGGATACTTAACAATATGGGATATAATGCTATTCCTATTTCTCATAAACCAAATAAGATTAAAAAAATAGTTAAAAAGCCTACTACCAGAAGAAAAAATGACATTCAAATCTTAGATTATTATATTAAATAGTTTTTCGAATTCAATAAATACAAAAGTGTTGAGGAAAATAATAATGGGGTTATTTTTGTTCCTGTTCTCTAAAATAAGGAATAACCTTCTTTCCAAATAATTCTATATTTTTGAAATATCCATCTCCCCAAAATCTTATTATAAAATGATTAGTTCCAGCATTTATAAAACGTTCCAGCATTTCTATAACTTCATCTGCCTTACCTACTCCTATAGCAGTCCTGGCAACACTATCAGGGATTTTTAATGCTGCTTTTTTCATCTGTTCCATCATTTCTGGTTTATCCATTGTATATTCTGTAAAATATTTTCTAAAATCAAATTCAGAATCCTGAGAAATATTATGAACTTTTAATAATTCCGGTTTATAAAGACTCACTTTAACTGCGTTTTTCATCTTGTTCCATGCCTCTTCACCATCTTCAGTGAAATAGACATCTACATCATTTGCAAATTGAAAAGATGAAAGATCTTTACCAAAATTCTTGGCATGTTCGTTAATTACATTAGCATGTGACTTGAATAATTCAGGAGTATATCCGATGGGAATCCAACCATCACCATATCTAGCACATAATTCCAATGTTTTTGGAGCACCTGCAGCGATATAGATTGGTGGTCGAGGTTTTCTTATGCTTTTTGCCTGTAAACATGCATTAGTTAATTTATAATATTGTCCACTATAATCTACTCTATTATCTGGATCAGATTGAAAAAGTTTTTCTATTACCTCAAGTTGTTCCTTTAATTTAGTGACAGGTTTAGTGAATTCTATTCCAAAATCTACTACATTTTGGGCTTCACCTGCACCAATGCCCAACATACCCCTTCCATTAGTTAATCTATCCAATGTCACAGTAGTAAGGGCAATTGTTGATGGATGGCGTCTTATTGCATCTGTAACACATGTACCTAATTCTACCTTAGTTGTGAGAGCTCCGATTGCGGCAAGCATTAACCAAGCATCATTCACGATAGCATTTTTCCATTGAGGAACATTTGTGTGGTCCATTGCCCAAATGGAATCAAAATCTAGCCTATCAGCCATTTGGCAAGCAGTTATTACCTGATTCTCATCCAAACCCAGTCTCGCAACATTCAGACCCTGTGTAAACCCGAATTTTGTTTTCATTAACACTTCATCCTCCATTTTTTGGTAAATATGTTAAATGATGTGGACAACTTATTTATAACCATATAATGTAAAAAAAATAAAAGATGTATTTATGCATTTTCAGAAATTAGGACAACTTACATCTTTGGCTAATAAGAATTCAAGAAAACTTATATAATTTTTCGTTCTATTAGAATTAGATGTTACTCCCTTCAGAAATAGAAGCTAAATCCTTAATTCCTGCTATTAGAGCTATTTTGGCAAAAAAATTAACTATTGAATATAAAATGAAGGAAGAATTTGTTGCTAACGTTCTTGGCGTTACTCAAGCCGCTATTAGCAATTATATTAGAGGAACCAGAGGGGATATTGAACTCATCAATAAACTTTCATCCATTTTCGAGGTTATGCGTAAAATCGACGACATTGCTCTAGATCTCGTAACAAACAGAGTATATACTCCTAGTACGATGGCCAAATTCGTCGAGTTATGCAACTATATGAGGTATTCATTCATAATTTGTGATGTTCATCATAAAATTGAGGCCAATATTGATGAACAAGTTTGTGAATTATGTAAAGATAACCTTATTGGTTCTAAATTTTAAATAAAAAAAATTGAGTATTTTAAAATTACTTATGAGTAGATCATTTCTAGTGTTTTATCTAACACATCGGACCCCATTAGCGTCCCGACAGGTCCAGTCTTGGCATATGACTCTGTGAACCTTTGAATCCTAGTGTTTTTTAGGATTTTCGATGATATAAGTAGTGGCACTGGATCATCTGTATGACTTTTTTTGATACAGGGAGTAGAATGATCTCCCGAAACAACTATTACGACATTTGAAATTTCTAATTCCCTTAAGAGAGTTCCGAAAAAATCCCTATCTATTTTTTCGATATTTTGTTTTTTTCCCAATGCATCACCGTCATGCCCAAATTCATCTGGACCTTTAATATGGACATATATCATATCATATTTTTGCAATTCCTTAGCGGTAACTTTTGCTTTGATGACATAGTCATTTATACTTCCTGCTTCAATAATGTCCATGCCTAAAATTTTCGAGATACCAATCTCTACAGGCATATCCACTACGCAACCCACTGTCATGTTATATTTTTGATCTATAGGAGCATAATGAGGAATTGTATTACCAGCATCTCTTACTAAAATGCAGTTCATAACACTAAGATTTCTTTTCTCTCTTGATTTATTTACAGGATGTTTTTTTGAAATGATATATACTTGATTGCTAAAATCATTGACTATATCAGAAGATATTTTAGAGGAAAGACTTTCATCTTGTGGAATCGATTTTAACACCTTCATTTCTACTATATCCGTTTTGGCAATACCCATTCCATTTACTTTATCATATGCTGGATCTGTATTTGTTATTTTATTAGATAATTTTATTTTTTTATGCCTAAATCTTATAGTTACCCTATGAGCGATCGTGGGAATAACCACGACAGAGGCATCAGGATCTTTCAATAAAATGGCGGAATTTAATGTCTGACATAGTGATTTAGCTTCTTTACTCTCAATTATTCTACCTGCCCTTCGATCTATTATTTTCTGATTTTCATCGATCGTAGCGAAATTCCCTCTTAAAGCAAGGTCGCCAGTTTGCATATCGATACCGCAACCAATTGACTCAACAATCCCTCTTCCTACATATGGAACATCCTTGAAATTATAACCTAACATATTAAAAACTGCAATATCAGACTGAGGAGCTATTCCTTTCCCAACAGTTATCACTTCACCCATAACTCCATTTATCGCTAAATAGTCTAAGTTTGGAGTATTAGCTGCTTCTAATGGAGTAAGACTATTAATTGATGAGTGAGGAAGATCCCCGATTCCATCAAGAATTACATAGATAATTTTTAATGAATTATTTTTTCTCTCCAAGCTCATTATTAAAGTTCTATTTTTGTTAAATTTATTTTTATTTAATTAATAAGAACTTGTTGTTACCTAAAAAATATAATACAATTTTCTTAGTTTTTACTATCCCCTTTTTTCCATACCTGTATTTGTCCTCCATAAACTTCATTATTGTATACCAGTGAAGGAATTTGAGCATAAAATCCTTGCCTGCCTGAACTAAATGTTTTGCTAACTAATGGAATTTCATATTGCTTCCCATCAGGCATTGACAAATTAGCGATTACAATTTTCCTATTCATTTTGTCCTCATTATTCATTACGAATTTCATATATTTTATAAAAGGATAATATAAAACATTTTTTATTCGATACCAACTACATATTCACTTCTGAATTTATTTGAATAGTTTTAAAGATAAATGGATAAATATAATTGAATGAGGAGTTTAAAACAATTTTATATACTATGATCAAAGAGTTATTGTGGATTTCATAGAGTGTTACCGAAAAGCAGGTAGGATAGCGTGCTCTGTAAGAGATCTTGCAAAAAAAAAAGAGTATGTTGGAAAGACTTTATACGAAATCTGTGAGAAAATAGAAAAAGAGATAATAGAAAATGGAGGATTCCCTGCCTTTCCTGTCAATGTAAGTTTAAATGAAATTGCTGCACATTACACAGCAGAGCCGGATGATCCAAAAATAGTGGGAGAAGAAGATGTTCTCAAAATTGATATCGGTGTACACGTGGCAGGCTACATAGCAGATACTGCTGTAACGATTAGCTATAATAATGAGTATCATTCTTTAGTAAAAGCATCAGAAAATGCTTTAAAGGAAGCACTAAAAGTTGCAAGGAATAGAGCAAAATCTAGTGAGATAGGAAAAGCAATAGAAAACTCTATAATTAAAAGTGGTTATATTCCTATTAAAAATTTAAGCGGTCATTCTCTAGAACGCTATACGATTCATGCTGGAAAATCTATTCCCAATATTAATTCATTTGGCTCATTTCTTTTAGAACCAGATCAAGCTTATGCAATTGAACCATTTGTAACTTTAAAAAATGGTATAGGCATAGTACACGAGGGTAAAGTAGCTAATATTTTTGCAATCATATCAAGAAAGCCTACGAAGAATAAGGAATTAGACAATTTTTTAAACGATATCTGGGGCCGATACAAATCTCTACCATTTGCTTTAAGGTGGGTACTCGATAGTTATGATGAAAAAAATGCAAGATATTTATTAGATAACCTGAAAAAGAAAAAGAATATTCATGCGTATCCAACACTTGTTGAGGGAAATAACATGATGGTTGCCCAATCTGAACATACGATAATCCCACACGAAACTTTTACAGAAGTTATTACAAGTTGTACCAACAATTAGAAAAGACCATATTTTGTTTAAAAGCTTCCTAAACTTAAAATTGAACCTTTAAAAATGTATAGTAAGATAATAGGGGTCGTTGTCTAGCTTGGTATGATGCCAGCCTTGGGCGCTGGAGTTCGCCGGTTCAAATCCGGCCGACCCCATTGGTTGTTAAAAGTTATTTAGGTCACATAGGTTAAATTATGATTTTAATTTTTTTTACTTAAAACTAAAAAATAAATAAATAAATATTTTAGTTAGATTCTTTGCTTTCCAATATAATTTGTAATGATTGATAATTTTCAATTAAATAGATTATTAATTTTAACATATTATACTTATAAAATTTATGTTTTTTAAACCCGCTCACCAATTACGTCACATGAGGCTAAGCCTGTATTTTCATCTTCCTTAGTTCTTGTTCTGGCACCCTATACCTCTGCATATTAAATAATATGGAATCAACTTTATCCTTTGTAGGTTCATGTTTGATCATAGCCCCTATACGACTAACTAACCTAAGGTAAGCAGGTTTAATCTCCCATGTTTTTCTACCAATATAATCAGCCAATTCCACATTAATATAATCAAATTGTTGGATTAACAGTTGTGTAAATAAAT
>JAICHH010000108.1 GCA_025922715.1 Nitrososphaeraceae archaeon | reverse complement strand
GGAAAACCTGTAGGTATAGTAACGGATAGTGACATTTTAGAGAAGGTCGTAATAAAAGGAGATGACTCTGATTTAGTTTTTCTAAAATCTATAATGACATCTCCAATTTTGACCTTGCATAGTACTTCAAGTCTCAAACAAGCAATAGAATTAATGAGAATTCGAAAAATTAAACGAGTTCCAATAGTTGATTCTCATAATAAAAGTGCTCAAAAAATTATAGGGATTGTTACACAGAAGTTCCTTGCAGAAACGATTCGAAATTCAGTAATAGAAAAAACTTTTAAAAGTTATAGAGTCTCAATAAAAGAAAATTACAAGCCAATTTTTGGTAATCTAGGTTTTATTATGCAATTTGCCGGAATCTTGATGATTGTTCCTGCAATATTTGGAACAATATTAAATGAATTAGAATCTGCAGCATCAATTTATCTGGCAGTTATTTCAATGTCTTTGACTGGTTTTATTCTAAATACATTGGGAGAAAAAAGTACGTTAAACTTGAAGCAATCTTCTATTGTTGTGGTATCAAGTTTTACACTGTTAAGCCTTTATGGGAGTTTACCTTATATGTATGTTAATCCCTTTGAGTTAAATTTTGATTATTTATCTCTTTTTGTAAGTTCAATTCTAGAAAGCTCTTCTGGTTATACAACTACAGGTATTTCTACAATAGAAAATCCTGAATCACTGCCAGAAAGCTTTGTATTTTATCGATCTTATACCCAATGGGTAGGTGGATTGAGTTTTGTTTATTTGGTGATGGCTTTGTATTATCCTGAAACCAAATTAGCTACTATGAGAAATATGATAGGAGGAGGAATTCTTAAGTTTAAGCAATTATTGTCTACTATTAGTATTATATTTGTCTTTTATACTATTATTTTCATATTATTAATATTTTTTCTGGGTAACATACACCTAATCGAATCTGTATCTTTATCATTTACAACTCTTGTGACAGGAGGTTTTATTCCTGATTCTACAATTTTCGATTCACTAAATTCCTCTCAGCTAATAGTGATTATGGCAGGTATGATGATCGCTGCATTACCATTTGGTTTTCATTATGGTATTTTTAGTAAAGAGGTAAAATCTCGATTTAGTATGGAAATAATTGTATATCTGTTTTTTATTTTACTTTTTGCAGTTTTATTTGTAATAATAGAACCTTCCATTTCAACACATGATTGGCTTACCTCACTATTTCATGTTGTAAGTGCATCTACAACAACAGGATTTTCATTTATTAATCTATCTTATTTATCATTAGAAGGAAAACTATTTCTTATCCTTGTCATGCTGGTAGGAGGAACAGCATTTTCAACTGCTGGCGGAATAAAGATAGCTAGATTATTATTAATCTTACAAAAATTAAAAGGCAATACAATATTTCTATCGATGTCGGATGCGTTTACCCCATTATCAATTTCATCAACTGCAATTCAATTTCGTAAACATCGAAATGGCCAAAAATTCTCAATCTCAAAAAAAAATGTGTTAAAATCCAAAAATGAGCTAGTATACCATGATAGTCAAAAACTATCATTATTATCTGATAAAGCATTTAGAGATGCAATTTTTGTAATTATATTATTTGTTATACTTTCTCTTACAAGTGCAACTACTATTTCTTACCTTAATAAAAGCGATTTTGTTGATGCATTATTTGAATCTTCAGCAGCTCTTTCTAATACAGGTTTTTCAGTTGGAATAACTACTATGGATTTGGATTTGGTATCCAAACTTATCTTGTCAATTAATATGGTTTTGGGTAGGTTTGAAATAATAGCACTACTCTATATTTTCATTTCTAGATTAAGAAAATAGTCTGTAAAAGTTTAATTACTTTCTAATCAAGGAATTATAACTCTAAATTTTTGTGTTTAAAGTTGGCAAAACTTATACTAAAAAATAGTTTTGATAGCATAAATAAATATGATTTTATAGTTATTGACATGGTGAACCAGAAATGTTGAGATTTCTATAAATTGCTTAGAATTTCAATTTGCAATAAGAAATACATAATTAGTGTGTACGTTAACTATTCTAGTCTATAAAAAAAGTGAAATTCCTTTTTCCAGTAGTTCTTTTTGAAATATAAAAGAAAAAATCATAAAGAAAAATCTATATTATTCGAATTAGCCGGGTCTAAAAGTTAAATTAATCTTTACGTTCAATTTTAAATCCTATCTTTACTTCTGCTTGAAATTCCGTAACTTGATTTTCTAGTATTCTAAATGTAACTCTGCCCAACTCTGCCCATTCTATATTATTTATGGTTTTAGAGGCTTCATTAATAGCCTCTTTGACTGCATCATCGATGTTATTAGGGGATGTTCCTATAATATGGATATACTTGTAGACCATAAAACTAGACGGTTTTCATTACTTAAAACTTTTCTTCTCTTGTTAAATCGGTAATAAATTAATTATCAAATATGGGTGAAACGTCATTATTGATAAATTTTGACAAAAATTTCTTGAAGAGATTATCTTTACTATCTGGAACGTCTGAATCCTTGGAGTCAAAGCTCCTAAAGTTGTTATTATTTTTATCTTGACTATCTGGAAGGTCCGAAGTTGCAGGAATAGGACTTTGTTCTAATGAAGGAGTGGGTATTAATCCTTTATCCTCATATTCGCATTCTCCTATAATAACATCATTTTCTAGGGAATTATAATCACTAATCTTGTCATCTTGATCACAAACAAATCTATCAGCATCGTTTCCACCCTTTAACTTATCTTTTCCTTCTCCTCCATCTACAATATCTCTTCCATCTCCTCCATCAATCTCATCATCGCCTATTCCTCCTTTAATATTATCATCATCGTCTCCTCCATTCAAACTATCATCTCCTTCTCCTCCGTCAATATTATCTTCCCCTTTTCCTCCATCAATCTCATCATCACCATCATTTCCTTGGAGAGTATCTTGACCATCCTCTCCAGACATAAGATCATTGCCATCTCCTCCTCTAATTTTATCATTGATTTCTGTTCCTTCTATTGATACATGTACCAATGGTTTTGCTGCAAATTCATTAAGATTAGATCCACTCTCAGCATTGCTATTGCTCTCATCATCGTTACCACTGGATAACACCTCATTATCAATAACCTTTTGTGCTGCAATATCTTCTTGACTTAACAGAAGGCTGAGTAGAATCAATATGATTATACTATGACTTATACTCAAACTTCGAATTTTAACAATATTTGTATAGTGACATTGATATTTAAAATCTTTTTGTTACTATTTTTTGAATAAAATTTAGTAATAAAGTTACATTATATTTAAACATAAGATTAACTGATAGAAATATTCTATCATAATTCATATATTAGTTGAATGGGTTGTTATTAAAGCATATTTTAAGTATAAATTCCAAGAATCTTTAGAAACTAAAAAATTAGATAAAATAACGTCAACTAACTCTTATTTTAATTTAATTATTACTACAGATTTAGGCTTCAAAAGTTAGAACTGTCCAAGAAAGAACTGTAGGAACATCTAATTAACATTAAAAAGAATTCAATTGACAAATCTATTTCAATTGGAATTTCTCAATTACTAATCTATTATTGTATTTTATTTCTAAATTTATGACATGAATAAATTACCTAAATAAAAAATTTAATAATTTCACAACCAATATAATTAATTATATTAAACTCGTAGAAAACTCCTATTAACTATAATACAAACTCAGAAAATATTCACATAAGAAATAACTAGATGAAATTCTAGTGGTTATTTTTAAAATAACTATAATGTATTATCATCTACCTAGTGAAAATTTTTTAATATTCATCTACTTTTTTATTTTACAAATTTTAATTTGTTGTAGCAGTTACATTTGATTTCTAATAAGATAATTTTTACTATTATTAAGAATAATTTTTCTAGCTTAACTTAAAGCACTTTGTTAATAATATAATTTATAGGTAATAATGAATTTTAAACTACTTCATGGTTTTGGATAATTGGAATATTGGGTTTCAAATTGAGTTTCTCATAGGTATTCTACTTTCTCTTGTCGCTGGTTTTATTATAGGAGCAGAGAGAGAGTCAAGAGGTAAACCGGCAGGAATAAGCACAAATTCTTTAGTTATAGGTGGTGCCATGTTATTTACTTATCTCTCATCGGCGGTAGACCCTAACTCCACTTCAAGAATTGCGGCGCAAATTGTAAGCGGAATAGGGTTTTTAGGAGCTGGAATGATTTTAAAAGGAGAAATAGATAAAAAGATTACTAACTTAACGACAGCAGCTAGTATCTGGTTTTCTGCTGCAATAGGTATGGCTATTGGGTTTAATTATTATATTATAGCTATAACAGCTATTGCATTTGCAGTAGTGGTTCCTCGTATTCCTCATATTACTAAAATAAAGAGTCATATTGAAGATGGTTAGTTCTATATTTATTTAGATATTTTATTCCCCCTTATTCGGATAACAAAATCGAGTGTAGTTATTTCTCTGCTTGTAATGTTTTATATTTTCTTAATTCTATTAGCTAGAATCTAAGAACGAGCCTAGTTATCTAGACTATTATGTTATTGTTTTATTATTATTATATTTTTATTATTATTCTTGTTGTATTCTTTAAAGCCATAACCCACTACTATTGAGGATAAATTAAATTAAATCGAAAAAAGATTGGGTAGTTAAATAGTTCAAACAATTGATTTTATGAATTCTCTTTTAAGTTGAGCAGCAGCATAGTCAATGACTATACAAATTCCCATAATTGCTGCTTACTTTAAAATTCACTCATTGCATTAGATTTATTGACAGAATTAGCCTTGATATTTCAGGAATTATTAGATCTTAATAAGAATCCTCTTTAACTTTCATTTTCCTGCTTTGGAAATGATTCTTCTAGAACTTTGTTACCATATTATATAGTTTATACCCAAAATTATTTTAGGTAATATATTGAAAAATAAATAACAAAGAAAATGGCAATCAGTTATAATGGAAAATGTGAGAATTGCGGTATAGAACATCCATCAATTTCTATTGTAATAAGAAAGGATAGAGGTGATGGAATAGGACCGAACGAATTTTGGTGTTTAAAGTGTTTAGACATTGAATTAGGCAAACAACAACAAGGAACATAAATAAATAATAAAAATAAATAATTTTTTGTGGTTAAATTAATTAAATAATTTAGGAATTAAAGGTTATTTCTTCTGAATCCAGTTTTACATTAAAATAACTTTTTTATTACTATAGAAAATTACTTTCCTTTATAGAAAGAAAATATGTCTAATGTTGAGACTTTTTCTTTTTATCTCCTTTTCCTGAATGTGCAATTTTTTTATGAGCATTCATTCGGTCTTTGGTATTAAATTCCATATTACATTCTTTACACTTCATGACTTCATCCGCCCCTTTATTTTTAGAAAACTTCTCCTTGAAGTTGAATAAGCTTGAGAGTTTCGATTTACTTTTTCCTTTAGACATCATAAAAATGGAGACAGTTCCCTTATTTAATTATAAGGTAACTTCGTTAACTAAGAAGATCCAATCCAAAAGGTTATGAATAGAAGAAGTTCAAGGATAGGAAGACGAAATAAGTACATTTGAAATAAACTATGTAATCTATATATTATTATAATATATATGATGGAGGATAGTAATGAGGCTAATGCAATAACAACAATAAGTAAAGATTCTAATTTACAACTATATCTACCACCATCTCAATCTCAGAAATCATCATCAATAAAACTAGCAATTAGGAGGAAAGACGAAAGGTTAGAATTTCTAAATATTCCCAAAGGCTTAATCGAATTATTACAAATCAATAATTTTACAATCGAAAGGATATTAGAATATGGACCATCAAAAATTGCAGAAATATTAGGAACAGATGATTATGTTGCAAAAATAATATTTAGTGAAACAACAAAAAATACTAGTATTGATATAATTTCTAATTATAATTTTTAGATTCTACAAGAAAAATCATTATCGTAAAGATTGGACTTTATCTGAAATGGTAGCAATTAAACGTGCTATAGAACCTTATGAAAGACAGAAAGCAAAAGAACGACAATTATCGGGTAAACCTTTGGATAATTTATCCGAAGGTGGCAACACATTAGACAAAATATCTGGTTTTGTAGGAGATAGTAGATTCACTCTAAAAAAAGCAGAAGATATTGTTAAGGCAGCAGAACAATGTTCTAGAACAAGAGTTTGACACATGTCAAACCAATCATCTAGATCTAGAAGATTCTTCGCTTGGTTATGTTAGATATAAACAAAATTTATTATGAATTTCGTTTAGAAAATTCACTTCGTTAGACCATTTCCCAGTTTCCAGTCTTACCACAATTACTACATTTTTTTGTATTCAAATAATCATCAATAGATTGATTGGGATT
>JAICHH010000107.1 GCA_025922715.1 Nitrososphaeraceae archaeon | reverse complement strand
CGACTTGCTTGTCATCGGGTGGACCTACTGGCTTGTCATCGGGTGGACCTACTGGCTTGTCATCGGGTGGACCTACTGGCTTGTCATCGGGTGGACCTACTGGCTTGTCATCGGGTGGACCACTTCTTGTTGAACTAAAAGCAAGACATCTAGAATTGTTATTTATATTGTCTTTACTATTATTATAGGGGATACCAAAGAAATTCGAAGCGTCAGGAAGATCATTCTCTTCTTTGTTATTTTTTTTACTATTCAATATATAAATTACATATTTAACATAATTTAATAATTTTCATTAAATTCATAATAATTCTTATATTTATGTTAATTTTCTTTAATTCCTGCAATTTTTTTTTCATACATTATTCTTTCTCCCCTTTTAACTTGTATTATTCTGGTTGCCGGAATAATCTCAAAATTTTGTGAAATTTCCATAAAGTTTAAAAGAGGAACTGAAAGAATTGTATCAAAATCTCGATATGAAATAGTATATATATGTGGATTATCAGCGTATATTGCTTTACTTAAAATTTCTTGAAGCCTTCCTTTTTTCTTCCTCATTTATTATTAATTGTTCTTTTTCTATTAAAATATTATAAAAAATTACGTACTCATTACTAAGATAAAATTAAAGTACAAAGTTAATTATAAAATAATTGAATTATCAAAAATATTTGAACATCCTATGCTTATTTACTATGATAAATGTTCATTATGTATAATAATAAATTTGTCTTTTGGTTATGGTCTTTCTATTGGTTGGATAAGAATTGAAGATCAGTATTATTAGAGCAATATTCATCTAATAATAAAATATTTTTTCCATCTAATTATGATTTAAAGAAAATGTTTTGGTTAGTTAATAAAAAGGAGCATTGGGGCACTTTCGTTTTAATACCTTTAATTGTAGAAGCTATTCATGGATGACTTAAATCATTTTGTGATTAAAAGAAACTCTATGATGGATAATACATGGGTTGTACGTTAGATCCTAGCTTTCTGTTAATCCTCAAATATAGTTGAGAATTCTAGGAGTATTACGAAATACTGGAAAATTTCCTTTTAATTAAAAAATTATTTAAATAAACAATTATCCTGTGTTTGTCTACCTATTATAGTCATCTTCAATTCTAATTATATCATTTTCATCAAACTTTCCATAGGATATTTCTAATATTATACAATCCTCTTCTAATGCTGTTATCCTATGTTTTGCACCACAAGGAATTGTTATATGTTCATTTTCTTTAACTACAAGTTCTTTCTTATCAACATTTATCTTAGCTTTTCCTTTTACAATTTTCCAAAATTCACTTCTATGTTGATGGTATTGGAGACTCAATCTGGAATTTGCATTAACATAAATCAATTTGACAGTACAATTTTCATTCTCATGGAATTTTTCAAATTTCCCCCATGGGCGATTTTCTGTATAAATTCCCATTATTATTCAATCATTATATTTAATCATATAATAATTACTAATGAATATTCAACATTCCTTCAATAAGTTATAACATTGTATTGGGAATGTATAAAAGAATCATTAAAATTAAAATTATTAATTAGATGTCTGAAATACGTTTTACTGAAGGAAATTTGATTATTCTTTACTCTATCCATAAAAATTCCTCTTTACAATTACCTAATCATATTCTTGAAAGAATTGAACATTGTAATAGACTGTATCAGATTATTTTAAAATCAAAACCAGATTCTAATAAAACTATTATATTAGTAGTTGCTGAACCCCATTATTCTGAATTAATAAAAAAAGAATTGATCAATAGACAGATAAATGAAAAAATTATAATAATTGATTCAGATTCAAGTAAAGTATCTCATACATTTGATAATCTTAAAGAATTGCTTAAACAAAGGATTAATCCACCAGTCGTATATTTTGTAGGTTCGGTTTGGCTAAAAGATGTATTTGATTCAATTGTTAAATCACAATTTAAAGAGTACAAGATTCACTTTGAAGGCGCATTAGACCATCGACCTGTCATGGAAGTTGAACACGATAAATCCCTTGAAACTTCCAAAAAAGGAAAAGAACACTTTAAACAGGTAATAAAAAATAAAGCATTCGATATGTTATTAAATTATATTTTCCCAGAAGACCACAAATAACTATCTTTCAAAAAGAAATAAGAATTTAAAAAAAGAAGTTTAAGTGAGAAATACACTATTTAATAAAATTAACTGGGTTTTATCGAGCTAATTTGGATTCTTTAGTGAATAAGTCAGCTACTTGTTCTTTAGTAAAAGCAAAATTCCATACTTGGATATCATCTAATTGTCCTGTATAATTACCATTTATCTTTCCCTTTTCAGCTAAAGAATTTGCTCCCAATCTTATGGTCTGTTTTCCTGTATTATCAGGTGTTATTCCTGTCTTTGTTGAGTTAGTTGCAACCTCTAGACCGTCCATATATAGCTTTAACAAATGTAATTTTTCGTCAAAAGTTAGAATTGCATTGTGCCAGACGCCATCAGCATATGAGCCCTGAGAAGTAATATAATTATCATCTCCCCCTGCTGTCTCAAATCCGCCTCCAACTTGTTCTCTATTGTTAAGCCATAATCCATAGTTAAGATTAAATCCAGCTCTGTCACTTCCAAATCCCCCTTTATTTAGTAAAAAAGCATTGTTTCCTGAAGTGACATTCATTGCTGTATTAAACCATACAGATACTGTAAAACCATTTAGACTAATATCACGACTATTTACAACATCTGCATAATTAATACCTGAAAACTCTATTATCTTGGAGTTCTTAACGACAGGGGATTTATTCTCTTGAGCAAATATAGCTATATTATCTAACATACTATTTTTGTAGTTTTCTGTCAATCCAAAGTATAACAATAAAATAATAAAACTGGAACCTATAATGCTGGAGATTATTCTATTCATTTAGTGTGTTATAATTTTCACAATTTAAATATTTTTTCTTTTTATCCCATAGAATAGTAATAATAAAAATTTAAAAAATCAGATTTTTAGGTATGAAATTACCAACTAATTTTTTTTGGAGATGTAAGTTGCTTTTCTAATTCATCTAATCTTTGAATGGAATCTGGATTCTTACGTAATTCCGAAAAAGAGTCATCATTTCTAATTCTTTGCATCACCGCAATTACCTCTTCTTCTGTTACACCATGTTTTTTATCATATTCTATTTGCTTTGTACAATTAGACATAGTACTATATTTTTTAAAATTGCGCTTCTCAAATGAAGTCGCAGTTGGAGATAACCCCTTTACATAACGAACAATTACTTTTTCAACATGTTCTAAATGCCACTCTCTCATAGCAAAACTATTAGGTTTCATAAATATATCCACATCTATTTTTGCCAAAAAGGATATTTAAATTAATATACAAATTATATTGTGAAATCATTATATTTATAATATATATGAAGTTTTTTTCATATGTTAATACATTTTCATCAAAATTTTTAGAAAATTATTCCGATAAATATTCTGATAATTTGAGGTTTTCTTCTCCGGGTATCTTTGCAATTTCGAATCTTTCTTTGACTTTTAATAATGTAGCCGTTGCATCAATTCCTAATTTTGTTGTAAGTAAATTCACTTGGTCACTAGAAGGATCAAGACTAGATCCTTTTGCATTCTCAATAATAACCAGGTCTTTATTCGCTTGACATCTTGTTGATATTGCATATTCTACTTCTACAGGATTTGTAGGGTTAATATCTTGATCAACGACTATTGCAATTTTAAGTGAGGGATGAGCCGCAAATGCTGCAAGTAAAGCATTTTTTGACTCTCCTTCTACTCTTTTCTTTATCTGTATTACTGCTGTTAGCCAATTGCTTCCTCCGTCTGTCAGTAATACTTGTGATGTACTTGGAACAACATTTTTTACTTGATCTAGCATCTTTGACTCCACAGGCAATCCCATCAATAGACGATGTTCAGAATAACCAGGAAGTATATCATGGAAAATAGCATTATTTCTAAATCGTATGTTTTCTAATTCAAATATAGGTTGCTGTCTTTTAAAATCATATGTTTTTAGCATTTCTACCATCCATTCTTCATGGGTTTTATCACACAATATTTTTCCTTCTAAAACTATTTCTGACATTGTAGGAATAAGAAGCTGCGAAAACTTGTTAATACTCAATTGCAGATTTCCATTTAGTAGTGTATTTGCTATATGCATTTCATCTATACCATATGATGCTTGGTAAGCTGCTGCTATGTTAATTGCAGGATGAACTCCTATCACAATTGCAACCTTCAAATCTTCCCCATGATCTTTAGCATACATAAAACATTTATGCAAATGTCTTCCCTCTACCATTCTTATTGCCATGTTTTTATCATCTAATTTTAACAACCTATGAGTAGAAGAATTCTGATTTCCGTTTTCTTGATCTTTTGCATACACAATTGATGAAGTAATATATGGTCCAGCATCATTTTCAAAATGTGTAACAATAGGAAGAACAGATAATGTATTTGATGAATTTTGATAATATGGAATGTCATTTCCTGTTTTTACTTTAATATTCATATTATTGATAGATTTGTTAATGATTGTATGGATGTCGTTGTTTTCTTTTGAACCTATTGCCATGGCAAATCTTTTTCTTGTTCCAATAAGATTACTAATAACTGGAATAGTTTTATCTTCGACATTTTCAAATATTACAGCTTTATTACCATCAAGTTTACTGACTATTGCTGGTAATTCAAATGCAGTATTAACATTTTTTTTAATTCTAACGATCTCATTTTCGTTTTCAAGTAATTCTAAAAATTTTCTTAGGTCATTCTGAATATAAGTCGTGTTAGAATTATCTTTTTGCATCTTTTTCAGCCTGTGTATTTATCATATTTAGTATCTCACCCATAATTGTTTTCATACTCTTAACATCTAATGGTGTTTTAATATGGAGAGACACTAAACAAATTCCATTTAACATTAATGATATTCTTTGAGCAATGGATTTAATGAAGATTGAATCAAATTTGTTGGGTATTACTATAGCTGATGTTACTTTATTAGATATACTAGATGCCATTGTAACAGATCCGATTCTATTAGAATTTTCTGATATTATGATAAAACATCCATTTTCAAAAAAAATTAATTTTATATGAACGATTCTTTTATCATCTATCTGAATATCTTTGAATAAAATATCTTCCATTTTATGCTATCATTATTTAACTAATATCATTTTTATTAAATTAAGTTAATGGAAATTATAAGTTAATATGTAAAATACTTCTAAACACTATCTCAATTGTAGAATGTAAATTATAAATAGATTCTTAGATGCTTTAACAAATATTATATTAATAATGATCTAGCTTTGGATCATAAATCTTGCCATTTCTAAAAGCAATTAGTCTAGCGGATGATTTATCTTTAAGTATTCTTCTGTTACTTTCATTATTTTGGATGGATGAAGTTCCATGCTCATTTACTATCTCAACATGAACCAAATCTTTGAAATTGGATTTTATTAAAAATGCAATAGTTCTAGCCATATTGATGTTACCGTCTCCTATTCTTACAATCTTTTTCTTTGCATTTATCTCTGAGAGTATTTTGATAATAAAATTCAAAGTTGATTCGATTGTAGATAATACTACGCTTTCTATTTCATCATATAAATAGAAAATTGATATGCCTATTCTATTTCCTGGATCAATACCAATTGTTAATTGATCATAAGTATGAGATTTTATTAATTTCCTTAATATTTTTGCCTTTATTATTACAGGATTCTCATTTAATTCTGAATCCACTATTATATTTTTTTTCTTGAATATAGGCGATTCTTCCTTGGATGTAATTATTATTCTTGAATAAGAGTTTAAAGCTTCTGATGGTGATAACTCCTCATAATTTAACTGAAGTAATTTTAGGGTATTAATAATTTTATAATATGATTTACCATTAAGTGTGGCTACGGTAATTTTACGGTTTATTGCTTCCCTCATTAAGGGTAATTCAACAAAGTTCCTTTATCACTAATTAGTATTAAATGTTATCCATAGAGGACTGAAGATCATATTGATAAAGTTTTAGATTCGTTGGAAGAGAAAAGAAATTATAGAAATTTAAAAAGATACAGACTTTATCTTAATTACAGAAAAAACAAATATAATTATAGTAATGCTGACAGTAGTTTTTACATTATCAGTTCCAATAACTATAATTAATACAATACACGATATGAATATTTCTCTTCCCGGATCTCAACTAAATCAATTCCAATTCCTTTGAAAATATACTACTTTGATATTATACCAATTAATATAATTATGCTGACATTAATTTAACATCATGGTCATACACTTTAGACAATAATAGATTTAGCTAAGATAGGAAGCATCCAGTCTATCCATTTGATTGAGAGCAATAATCTTTCTAGAACAAGATTTG
>JAICHH010000106.1 GCA_025922715.1 Nitrososphaeraceae archaeon | reverse complement strand
GTAACAAAAGAGGAGGTTCATTGAGGCTCATGTATGTATTGCATGTCCTCTAGTTTGGTTTTTCAGTCCAAAGAACTCCAGACAGAACCTCATCATATATATTTATACAATATAGTTAAATAAAGTTATATACAAATTTTTTAATATTTAGAGTTTCTTTTAGTACTTTATTACTTTTAGATAATATAGGATTTAAATAATAAAAAAAATAAATATTATGTTAGTACTAATTAATATATCTTAGTTTGTTCTATACTGTAATTAGGCACTAGAAGAACTTGTTATTAGTAGAATTCATTACATAATTCAGATAAATAAATATATACATTGTTAGATTTACGTTAATTATTACCAATTTGTAATTTAAAATAAGAATATTTGAATTTAGATCGAAGACTAACTAATATAATTTCAATTACATCTAATAATAAAATAATGTATATAGATTAACATACTCCACCTTTTAGTTACGTAACTGATCTAGAAACAAGTAAATCAATTTAGTTATTATAAAAGTAATATTTTTTTGATAAACATATTCAAGACAATAATAATGATTAACTATAATAAGATATTAGTTCCATATGATAATTCAAAACTATCTGATACTGCATTTGACCATGCTATTACAATTGCAAAAATATCATCAATTTCTCTTCTGGTCAGATTGTAAATGTTATATTATTGTATGTGACTCCAATAATACATACTTTATACTCCATAATTTTATACTCCATTTACTATTGGGACTATCTCATTAAAATCAAAGAAAACAAATGAAACTATTCCACTAACCATTATCCTTTAAAAATGACTCATAAGTAAAAAGAATATCTTTCTCATCGTCTACTAAAATTACTCTTTTATTATAGTTTCTTTTATGAGAATATAAATCTTTTTTACTTTTAGTTTCTATAAGGTGATGAGTAGAGGAACCTAACATTTTCTTGCTGAGAGTATATGTAATGCTACTATTTTCATCAAGTAACGATTTGTTAACTTTGTTTATGCTATATGTAGAATATCCAAAAGTTTCGGTTATCTTACATTCACCGTTATTTATAAAATTATAATTGGTAGCAATATTGGAAAAAGAATTTAAAATTCTATAAAAATTATCTCCAATAATTATTTCATTATGAGCAGATAAAGAAGAAGAATTTATTTTTGAACAATAATTTATAATTGTTCCAAATAAATCTATTTGACTGTAATCTCCTACTAAAGCTAAATCTAAAACTCCAAAATCCATACTGATCCTATAGCTGAATGGGGGCAGTTGTTGTTTTGACAATTCTTGATTAACAATATAGCGGGAATCTAAGATTTTCAAGCCACATTCAATAGCCTCTTTAAAAGCTTCTTCGTTTTTATTATCAGAAGTTTTGGAAAATAAAATAATATACAATCCTCAATATTTTTGATCATTTTTCCACCATGACTTTTAACTATTTTAGATATCGAATTTATAAATTTCGCATAATAGATTCTAATATGTCCTAAATTATCCATTGTAATAGTATTTTTAGTCGAATCTACTAAATCAATAAAACCTATACAACTCTTTATTGAGTCGCCTGAAAATCATACTCCATTAGAGGAGAAGTTTTTCATTTAGTATTATTCCCAAAATTATTGATTAAAATTGGAAATTTATTGTTAGTATAAGATAATAGATTAATTTTTTTTCTCATGCAAAAAGGTTGTTATAGTCTTATAAAAGGTAATTAGTCAACAATGTTTCAATAATGAATAAAGATATTTATAATTTAGAATAATTATTGATTCAATTGGATTATCATATAAATAAATTAAATTGACAAAATGTAAAATCATTTTGAAAAATTAAGATATATAAATCAGTTATAAATTCTATGTAAATTCAAGAAAAATTTGCAGAGGAGGGAGTAATATCTATAGCAGTGCTAAAATAAGAGTCTAAAGTATGGTAAAAAGGGGAATATTTAAAATTTATTTTAACAAATTAAAATTTTGAAATTACTATACAATAACTGATAATAACTATTGTCCTGTCATGACGACTTGCGAATTGTTTTTGCATCATTGATGAAAAGACCGAAAATAGTCTAAATATTCTATAAAAGTATAATAACGTTCCCGCTTAACTATATGATATGATTACTATGAATAATGTTTTAAATTCCTCTACTAGCCTATCAGACGTTATAGATGATAAAATAAAAGTATTTGCAAATGATATTGATAATTCTGATAATTTTTATCCAAATCAAGTTGATATTTTGATGAGAACATCATATTTATTAACAAAATTATCTTCAATCAATGCACAACTTCAATCAGTAGAAAATGAAATTATCAACATCCAGAAATCAGACCATACAAAAGAGAATAGAATGTTTAATAAAATCCTCAAAGAAGAAATAAATACACTAAATTGGACTCTACAAAAAGTTAAAAACTTTTAGAAAGTACAAACACATTGATAATTATTTTACTTTTTAAATCGACAAATAATAATAACTAATTATCAGATTAGATAAATCCTGCATGTAGTAGGGTTCTACTACATAGTATTTAGCTTTTATTATTAGAAATTTAAAAATGTATATTAAATTATTTTTTATAAAAAAAAGATTAATATAATTGACATAAAGTTTAGTAATTTTTTTATATTAATATTAAATATATTTATTTTATTTAATATTTTCCTCAAAGAAAATATCTGTAGCATTTAATAATGATAAGTATTAAAGTTGAATGTTTATGAATTCTTATCTTTTTATAATAACTATAACACTTTTTGCGTTATTATCTATAAGTCTAGTATATGGAGAAGGGAATGTTAATAATAGTATTCAACAAAATTCAACCTTCACAGCAACAAATAAAATACTAGATTACAGATTTGAACCATTTTTAATACTGAATGGAAAAGATTTTGAAGATATATCTCATAATAATAATCTTTCATTTGAAAATTTTGCTATATCTGCCTGGATTAAAACTAATCAAAAACACCTAGTAGAACCTGCTCATATTGTGAATAAAGGCGGATTTAATACCGATAAAAAAGGTGAAAATATGAATTATGGTATTTGGTTCTCTACAGATGGAACAATTTTTGGAGGATTTGAAACTGAATCTGGAGAAGATTTTGAAGTAAAGTCAATTTCAAAATATAACGATGGTAGATGGCATTATGTTTTGTTATCTTATAATGGTTCTTTATTAAGATTAGATATAGATGGAGAAAAACAAAAATCAACAACTAAAAATACAAATGGTGCAATACCTGATACTACGGGAGAACAACCATTAAGAATTGGAGCAAACTCACTAGACAAAAGCAAATTTTTTACTGGTAATATAGATGAAGTTAGAATTTGGGATAGAGGTTTAACAGACAAAGAAATTTCAGAGATTTATACAAAAAATACTTTTGATTCAAAAGGACAAATTGTATATTGGGACTTTAGAGGAGATAGAAGTGCTGGTCTTTATAGAGATACATCAGATGATGTTATAAATAATGCAGCAGCAGTAGAAGAAGAACAAGAAGATTTATTTTCACAATCACCAAGGCAAAAAATAACAGATAAAGTCAGAACCGAACAAGGAGCAACACCATCCAATGATATTACAAATACAATTAAAGGTTTCAATATCGCAGTTTCAGCAGATTGGGGCTGTGAAAAAGATACAATAAAAACAGCAGACAATATTCAAAATAAGAATCCTGAACTTGTCATTGCAGCAGGAGATCTAAGTTATAAAAAATCTGCAGATTGTTGGTTTGAAATAATACAGCCATTTAAATCAAAGATGAAAATAGCAATGGGAGATCATGAATATAGTGATACTAGTGGCGGGGCAATAGGTGTAATTAAACAATATTTGAAACCTTTGAATTTAACAAAAACATATTATTCTTTTGATATGAATAATGTCCATTTTGTTTTTATAGATCCTTATATTGATTATAGTTCTGGTTCATCTCAATATCAATTTATGGAAAATGATTTAAAAACTGCTTCTACCAATCCAAAAATAGATTGGACATTTGTTGTCGAATCTATACCCATCTATACTTCACCTACACAACATCCTGCTAATTCTACTATACGAGACACATATCATCCTCTTTTTGACAAATATGGTGTTGATTTAGTATTTAGTAGTGACAATCACAATTATCAGAGGACTTTTCCATTAAAATATAATAGTGAAGATGGAAATAGTTCTAATCCTATTATAGTAGATAATAATCAAAATAATTATTATAATAATGAGAATGGAGGAGTCATTTACCTAATAACTGGCACTGCAGGAAAATCTCTTACTGAAATTAAACAACAAGCGCTTTTTGTTGCAAAACAGAATGATAAACATTTTGGATTTCTAAATCTCGATATTAATAATAAAACTATAAAAGGAACTTTCTATGCCAATGAAAGTGAACTTCCTCACTATTATTATGTTAATTATCAAAATAACATAATAGATCAATTTACAATTTCAAAGATGAATAAACCGAATAATAATGAATTTGATAAACTTTAAAGATTAGACTTGAGAATCTTTACTATGATCGATAGTATTGATTAAAACAAATCATTCTTACTTTAGGTAATGTATTGGTAAATTATATTCTTATTAATAAGCAATTAGTTATTATTGCAATTCTCTTTTCGTAAGATGTAATATAATAATTAAATAGAAGAAGAGATATTCTCAGTTAACGATGTAATTGGCTATTGATAAACTTCAATTAAAAAACCATTGAAATAGGCGATTAGTGGTTTCAGCATATTTTGATTACAATGTTATTTTTTATTGTAGTTCACGATGCAAAGACAGGAACCTCTTATCAATATCTTGTCAATATTGTAATTGGTATTCCATCTTGAATCATATTTTGAGTACTAGATATAATCCAACAATTTGTATATTTTGTGTAATGATTAATATAAAGTTTGAGGATAATATTAATTAAATTGGTTCAAGTATATATATTATGAAAATTTTTCCTAGTAGGTCTGATAGAGAAAACTTTATTTTTCTTATTGGTATGATAGTAATTATTATTGGTATACTAGCTTTGCTACTTGCTTATGTTTTCTTTCCTATCCGACCATCTGAAATCAATATAGGACAAACAGCAGTCTCTGAAATCTTGATATGGAAAATCTATCAAATCATACATTAATTCAATCAAATTATCAAATTCTAAAACTTTGACAAAATTATTCTCTTCTATTTTTCTTGGTACGTATAACTTGATATATCATATTAGTGATGAAGGATATGGTTATAGTCAAGGAGGATTTCTATTGATGAAAATTTAGCATATATCATAAGTGACTTACCATTGAATATTTTAACAATAGCTTGTGGGTTTACTATTTGGAATTAAATTTAGATATTGGGGTAAATTGGTAGAGAAATCAAAATTGGTACAAACTAGGTATGCCTACCTACGTATAGACTTAATTTTTTATAACATTTACTACATCCATTGGACGTATAGGTTATCCTCCCTTTGGTTTAGAATTGTTGCTGTAGTAACTTTCTCTTTATTTTTAATATTGATGGATTATATTTTTCATTGACAGCCGGATTTGCACAGAAACAAGAAATTTATTCTGATAAATCAGTATATGCTCAAGATACCTTTTCAGCTGTTTCCCTAACACAAAACAACAATATTCGTTATATTATGAAAAAATCAATCAGGGAACATATATTTATAGAAAACATTGGAGAAGCAGAGATGCATAAAAGAATAGTACTAAAATAAAATAATCTTACAATAATATAAAAACAAGGATAATGTAAAGCAGGTGGGATAACACAATCACTATCAGATTAGAAAAAGAAAAAAGGTAATGTTATTAAAGAATTACAAAAATAGTTTAATGATAATTATCTGAAATGATATAAGTAAAACATGGTCAATACCGATAACAATGCTAAAATAAGAGTTCAATTAAGAAATGCAAGGACAATTATTTAAATTGTTTAAATATTATTTTATAGTAATACATATTACATATTAATTAATGGAACATCTTCAAAAGAATGAAGTATATGTATAAAATATTAAAATTTATTTTTTTGTCCATAAAGTAAAAAGTTTTAAAATAAGTTCTTCGACTTGAGTTGGTATTAGAACTTCGAAGCTTATTTCTGAGTTTATATTATTACTATTCACTAAAACGTAATAAAGAATATCTAAATTCAAGATTCAATATTTAGGCTAAATAAAATCAGAATTTACTGAGATGATTTTCAATCTCTAATGGTTATATCAAGATGAATAAACCATACATTTAGAACGATTTCGCAAAGAGTTTAAAATAATGAATTATAAACATATTCATGCATACCGAACCAATAATTGAAATTCGAAAATTAAAGGAAATTAATATTGAAGGCGGTGTGGTATTTGATGGTTTCCACGGTATTAGTCTTACTAGTACTATAACGATTGGATGTTTTATCAATTCGTTAAAAACTGAATTAGTG
>JAICHH010000105.1 GCA_025922715.1 Nitrososphaeraceae archaeon | reverse complement strand
TAAAGAAAATTTGGCTAACAATTAGGTTCTTGTATAATAAGAGGAGATTAATAATTATTGAAACTTAAAAAGATAGATAGTAGTAATTTTCAAATTTAAACTTCGCAAAGTTATGCATACTTTTTAGTAAAGTTTCTTTAGTTATATAGTTATTTATTATATATTTGAGTCAAATTCTTTATACATTTTTGAGGCCATTATATCTCTACTATTTTGATACTTATTGTTAACATTATACTCCTTATCAATTTCTCCCGTTATATCATTATAATAAATCTGACAGATAGTAACAAAAGGATAAACTTTTGTCTTTTTTATTACAGAGATAGGGATTGTCCAATGACCAGAATAACCTATATCTCCAAATCCTGCACTATTAATTATATGTATATGAAGCCTTGCTATAGACGAACGTGTTTTGATAATTGGAACCAAATTTTTAGTTACTGTATACTCAATTGTTCTGCCAAGATATGTTTCTCCAGGTTCAAGCCATAGTCCGTCATTTGGAATTTTTATAATTTTTGTTGAATTCTCTGTTTTCATATCTAAAAAATCACAATCATAAAATTTTAGTTCATCATGTAATGTTAAATTATAACTATTAGGGTTTAAATTTTTTATATTAAACGGCTGGATTATGACATCTTTATTTAAACGATTTAGAATTTCTCTACTAGTAAGGATTCCCATGCTTTATTATCTATAGAGATAACTTAAAATCCTTCTGAGTAATACTGATTTTACAATAAGCTAAGTTAAAATCAAATAGTGAATTGAATAAAAATTATGGAGATAAAGAAGTTATAAAATAGAACAAAGGGATAAATACAAAATAATTTGAAAATATTTTGTGAATAAATTTTTGACACAGAATTGATTAAAAAGTATAGTCGGAAATTGGATAAATATACATTCGCATTAATCTTATATGCTAGGGTACTTTCGTTATATCATAATAAATCATTTCTCTTAATTTCCAGTAAACTTTTTTTCACTTCCTAAACAAATAATCCATGACAGAAAATAAAAAATTACTTTCATATTTTGTTACTTTGCCATTAAATATTTGAAAATAATTGCTATTCTCGGTAAACAATTTCTCCTTCTGCAAATACTGTTTTTGCATAGCTAGATAGCAAAAACGGATCATTGTTCCAAAGAGTAAGTGATGCTTTAAAGCCTGGTTTTACTTGTCCTAAAGTCGTTGCTCCAATTATATCGGCAGGTTCTTTTGTTATCTTTGAAATAGCTTCTGCTTTTGAAGTACCAAATCTTAATAAATGTCTTAAACAGTAAAAGAGATTTCTTTGTAATAGTACAGGATGATCCGTCATTAATGCAAATTTAGAATTTGATCTTAACAATTTTTCTATATTTCTCCAACTTTCATGTTTCAATTCTACTTTGTATGGAAATGAATCTAAAGGCCCATAGATAATAGGAATTTTATTCAACCGTAATTGCTGGAATATGTTGTCATTATGAACATCACATAAATGATTTGCAATCGCCTCTATTTTAAATTCTTTAATCAATTCTATCATGATCATAACATCATCTTCTTTGTGAACATGCACCATCAATTTGTACTTTTTTTTCAAAATATCTAAAAAAAGTTCTAATTGGGGATCAATTTCCTCAATCAATTTTTTCTTTTTTTCTAAAAGTTTCATTGCTTTTTTAGCTTTCAAGAGATTGTCACGAAGAACTGCTATTGCTCCCATTCTTGTCGATGGTCGTGTTCCTTTCCATTTTACAGTACTTCTTGGATTATAACCTAAAGCTATTTTGATCCCTATATCTGAAATAAAAGCATTAGTTATAGTTGACGAAAAATTTCGGATTAAAATTGCTTTACCACCTATTATATTTCCACTCCCAGGTAACACTACTGAATATAGAATGCCTGATTCAATAGATTCTTGAAACGAGGGATCATCCATATATATACTATGCAAAGCATTAGATAAGGGAGAAATTGAATCCATATGTTCATTTGCTTCCTCTTCGTTTGAAGGCTCTCCAGCTCTAACCATACCTATGTGACTATGAGCATCAATAAATGAGGGGGTTACTGCTTCGCAATGTTCTATAATTTCGTGTGTTCCAGATGGCTTGTTATGACCGACAAATTTAATTTCATTCCCTTCAATTCCAATAAAACAATTCTTTTTCTCATTACTACCATCAAATAATAATTTTGTTTGTATTAATCTCATAACTGGCTTCTACTATTTTTTCTTTCATTTTTAATATTTATAACATTCAGATTAATTATTAACTATGTTTATTATAGTAATATGTCATTGAAATGAAATTTTTTTGAAATATTTAGCTATTGATTAACGACATTTATTATAGGTTTTTTATACATGTTATCATGTATTTTCTAAAAATAAATTTTAATATTTTAAATATTCCTTTCTTTACAATTGCATTAATTCTAGTATTATTCTATCTTTCATAGATACTCTATTTACTTTATCTTTTAAAATAAAAAATAAATAGATTATTTTGTCTTGTTACCTTTTAGTTTTTTTCTATCTTCAATATTTTCTATCTCTAATAGTTTTTTTCTCAATTGCTCACTACTATTTACATATAGTATTGTTGAAGCAGCTATTGCAATTATAATGAATGGACCAAAAAAATCGTTAAATCTAAGGGTATTAAATATTGTTTTATTGGCAATGTTGTCATCTGTCTGATTATTGTTATTATTATCATTATCAGTTACTGAACTGGGTGTTGATGCTCTGTTTGGAGAATTATTGGGAATAAACTTGATTGTAACTTTTGCTAGGGCATTCCCTCTCTGCTCTGCAAACCAGACATCTTTTTTAGAGTCTGTCACAAGATATTGTACAAAAGAATTTGACGTTGGAATATCTATATTGATAGTTTCTCCTGTATCTGGGTCCAGTATTGCTAGCGTGTCTGAAACATGTTGAGCTATCCATAAATTATCATAAGCATCTAGAGCCATTCCAAATGCCAATCCATTAATATCGGTTAAAGGATATTCTTTAAATACAGAAGTAAACGTATTAAATCGAATAACAGAATTTTTTTCATGGTCACTAATATACAGGTTAGAGTTTTTTGCATCCAACAGTAATCCTGTTGGTTCAGATAAGATAGATCTCTCCAAAGTATTTGATTCTGTGACATTCGGATACTCATTAATTGACTTAGTTTGTGTATCTAATCTTCCTATTTTGCCTATTGATTCCGCAAACCAGATGTAATTATTATTTTCATCATAAACAAGGCTTAATGGTCTTGAATTTGCTGTAGGAATTCTAAACGTTTCAAAGTTATTTTCATTTATGTCAAATCTTAGAATTGAATTATCTTGTATTATACTCATCCATATGTTATCACCGTTATCTATTGTCAGACCTGATATTACTCCTTTATTTGGTAATTCGTATGTTTCAGTTTTATTAGTGTCAGTGTTGAATTTACCCAATATATTAGAGGTTGGATCTATAAACCATAAGATGTTAGTATTTATAGGATCAAAAACAGATAATGTTATTAGATTTATACCTTCGATTGTATGCTCTTGGTAGTTTTTATTCTCAATATCAAATTTCCACAATCTTCCACTTCCCGGTAGAGAATCACCTACCCAAATAGAATCAGTACTCGCCTGATACACAGGATACAGCAACAGGCTGCTTTGTGGAGCTTTGTATTCTGTAATATTAAATTGTAAATCAGAGATTCTAGGTTTTATATTTATTTCAAAGGTAGCAATAGTATTTGGAGTATTAAGTTGTAATGTCTTTCCCTGAATCTCGATATTCCATAATCCCAATGCACTAAGTGGAACTACTGTATAGAACCGTCCATTAGATATTTCCTCCATATCTATTAGAATTGGTCCAATCCCTCGTTCTATTTGTGTTAGTTTTATGGTAGCGTTAATTATGTTAGATGTTGGTTTATTATTGTAATCAGAAAATTCTACAAATATTTTATTCTCTCCCAATCTCGCTGGCTCTAGATGGATTTGTATTTTATGATTTTCGCTATAAACCACCGTAGAAAAAATATCACGATTTTGTACTGGGTTTTCTAGGTTTACAGTTTCGGTATAATTGGTAATGTTTGAAGATGATAGTTCACCGGAAGGTAATACCATGTTAGTCATTAAGGAAACTACAAACAAAAGACCTAGTCCTACAAGTGCTTCAATTCTTAAACTCCAAATAAATCGTGTCAGAAAGTTGGGATCATTTGCAATTGTTTCTTTGCTATGACCTTTTTGCCCTATTTGTTTTATTGATAAAGTTGAAATTCTTTTTTCAGTTATGAATTGATGATAACCTCCTAGTATTATCATAATAGCAGCAAGTATTAATTTTACAATCAATATTTTACCATACAGGGAAGCAATTGTTGTGGAAAGATTAGCTTCTAATGACCACAATAAGAGTGGTCCAGTTATAGATATACTACCTAAAACCGGTATTATTATAATGGAAAATCGAGGAATTACCATCGAAATAATTTTTACTTTTAATTCTTCGTCTTTGATTAAAAATATTTTTGAAACAAAAACATACGTCAAAAAAATTAAACCTCCAATCCAAAATGAAGCAGCTATTGCATGGAAGTAATCTAGTAGAACAGGACCAAAACTCTTTAATGCTGCAGAATGAGATATCATGCTATTGGTAAATAATAAACCCAAGCCCAGACACATTATAGCAATAAAATATTTAACTTCACTTCCGTTTTTTTTAGAATTGTTAAATTTTTTATAACAAAATAGTAAAAATGCTAATAATACTAAAGCTAAACCTAATCTAATAAGGATGATCTTTCCAAATTCTGTAGTTAATACATCCCCTACTGATCCTCCTATAGCAGAAGCTTGAATTAGTACCATAGCAATAATAGAAAAAAGTACCAGAACATTTCCAATAATAATTAATTTGATTAAATCTCTTTTAATTAGATACAAACTTGATTGAATAAAATTTTTGATCCATTCAAATTTTGATAGCGGTTTTTGAATCCACAAAAATATGAATGCGGCTCCAACTATTACAATCTGACCCACATACCCTGGTACCCTACTAAGAGAATTTTCTATTGATAACAAATTAACAATGTCTTTGGATTCAGACTTTAGTTGACTAAAATCCCCCTCCGCACCTCCAATACTATAAACTACAGAGCCATCAACAACGTGTCCATCAACTGCAGAGAGTACTTTAGTATTAATAGTAAAAGTTCCTTCACCTATATCTGTTTTTAATGGTACAGAAATAGTAGAAGTATCTCCATTATAATTTTCTGAATTTCCCTCATCTACTGTATTCCCTTCCGAATCAATTACAGAAATTTGGCTATACTGTAAAACTATCGGCTCACTAAAATAAACTGTAACGCTATCCGGTGAGTTTTCTAAGGATTGAAATTGCTTAGGATTAGAATCAATTACTATAGGATGTGCATAAACTTGAGTAGGAAAATAGCTTGTAATACATATTAAGAAAAAAAAAATTAAACTATAAGACAAGAAAGTATTTTTTTTTAATTCTCTCATTGATAATCCTAATATTTTTATCATCTTCAACAATTAATTTGTTTTCTCGAGAATTTTGCCTTCTTGGATAGTATTATGTACAATAAAATTATAAAGATTCAAATTCTGTTTAGCATTTACATGTCATTCTTTAAAATTTATATAGATATTATATATATTTGATTAAGTAAAAGGTTATCTTTGAATCAATTTAACACTATAATATGTTTAATGTTGATAATAGGAATACTATTTTTTATTTCTATAATTCCAACTTGGAATAATAAAGTATATGGTCATATTTCATCAGCAATACCGAATGCTATCTTTAAAGAAAAAGATGGTTATAATATTGCATTCTTACCATATCCTGCTCAACCAAAAGTAAATGATAATAGTACTTTATTGAATTTTAATGTCCAAAAAGATGGGAATGATGTTACTAATACTTTTATATCATTAATGATAATGGATAATACTTCAAAAAAAATAGTTTACCAAGTGCCATACCAATTTCACGAATTTGCTGATATCACTTACTCATATACTTTTCAAAACCAGTCTAAATACTCTTTATCATTGTTAACTAAAGTTGCAGGGGATCCTAAATACGAAAATAATCCCCTTATAGAAAATTTTGAGGTTGAAATATCAAATGGTAATAATCAACTTTTAGTTACAGTCATATTCTTTGTAATTTTCTTTTTTATTATGATAGTTATTTTTGTTCCCAAATTCGGAAACCAGGTAGTAGCATTCCTCAAAAGGATTTATTAAAATAGTGTGACTAAAAAAATTATTTTTTTTGAATACATATTCAGAGTTTACGATCATTATTATTAATCATAGCACTTTATTATAATTTTGAATTAAAATTTTATAGGCTCTAGACCATATTATCCTCAATTATTTTATTTTTATTAGAATTCTTTAAGGGATTAGAAGGTTGATTTTATATTTGTACCATAAAT
>JAICHH010000104.1 GCA_025922715.1 Nitrososphaeraceae archaeon | reverse complement strand
TAGAGGAGATAAAAATCTGTTACCATTATTATTAAAAAGCATAGATAAGAGTATCAAGAATAAGGAAAATTGGATTGTAATCACAGTCCAATGCATTATATTAATAATCCTAGATTTGGATCTGATCTCCTTGCTTACTTGTGTAATATATCCTAAAAGTAACCAAGATCCCACCCCATATCCAATAAACACTGTCAAAATAAACATAAGAGTCTCCATATCATCGGTATAAGGCAAAATCTGACGTGTCATCAACAGGTCAATAATTACAATGAAAATTATGATAATTCCAATTATAACTGGTATTTTTCTATTACGCAGAATAGGTAGTTGGAGAAAGAAATATTTTCCAAAATCCACAATTAATATATCTTTTAGAAATATTTAAGAATAATAACCTAACCTCTTGTTGTTAGAAATCATATCAATTTAATAATATTTATCATTAAAAGTAAATTTTAAATTATTTGCTTCTACTATTGATTGAAGGCTATGGCTTTTGCTAATTTGTCTCCAATTATTAAATACCTTAATATCGATTTGAATATACCTATAAACCAATCAAGGATTTAATCTTCTGTAGTCTTCTAATGAGTCATAGAAGGCTATGGTTCTCTAAATATTCTAATAGTATTACTATTTAATATAATTAATGCAAAAGAAATCTAAAAATTTCGTAATCATAATAAACGCAATTGCAATTCTAGCAATAGTATTGAATATTAATAATAGCGAAGTATCTGCCCAAAATTTAACTACAAATGCTTCATCTGGAATAACTCCCTCTGTTACTAATGAAACATATAGTTCAAGTTCATTAAACAGTAACTATCAAAAATCACAAATTTTTACTCATGGAATAGTAGTCAAAATTGATAATGTAGAATATTATTTTGATGGTCCAGCAGATGGCGCAAATGGTACAAAAGATGCACCTGGTCATTACTGGTGGCAAGATACACCCACCCATCTATATGGTCTTCATTACAATATCGGTCCCTTTGGAGAAGAAAATTGGTGGTCATCGGATGCAAAAGGTAATGAATTATTGTATGTAGTTGACGTTATAATTGCGCCTTGGACAAATACGACTGCTTATGAATTTGCTAAACAAGGTTATGTTCACTATCATGAATTGGTAAGAACTGATAATGGAGAAAAACATCCCGAATTGGTGGCTTGGTTTAAACATGTTGCAGTACCTTCAGGATTTATCCTAGATAAGGGTGCGATGCCAGAAGATAAACATATAGTCGCTGCAGGAATTGATTATAGATTCTTAAACAACTACTTTATACCATATGATCCAAAAGTAGCACATGGTCATTATGAATAAAATGACAATATGAAGAAGAAGAAATTAAAAATTTTAGTTTCTTTTTTTTTGGTTTTAAAAACTAGGTATTGAGTAAATTTCTAATTAATATGTAAATATTATATTTATATAAAATGATTTCCTAAACAAATCAAATAAAAAGAATATACGAGTTAGATATAGGAAGGGAATTCGAACTCTTATCCATCAAATGAGGGGGTTCTACAATCTATTATTAAAATATTTAGGGTTCAAAATAGTTTGATTAAATTAGATTTTGATGATGTGATAATTTAATTTAAGAATTTCATTGAAGTTTATATTTAGATATACAATTGTCAATCGGTATTGATAACTATTGCTATAAATACATTATAAACTATATTCCAATCACAATATTCTTTTCAAAAATCTTATTGAAATGTAGTCTATAAAAAACAAGGCTAATAAATTAAATTACAAAATAAACATGTTAGATTTAAAATAAGATTATTATTGGTCTCATTTAAATTATATTTCCTGTCTTACCATATACCGGCATCATTTTTCCAAGGTTCTGGAGCTATCTCTTTTGAGAGGATTTCGTCTTCAAAACTATTGATGTCATCTTTCTCATCTTTCTTCTAACAGTCTTCTTTTGTTTATATCTAACAGTTACAATATTATTATTCTGTTACCATGTTAAGTATAAACAACAAAAGAAATAAAAGAATAAAAGAATAATATAAATTATCAAATATTTTAATCTATCAACTCTATTACAAATCAATTTTGTTAAAATATCATCATCAAAAACTAAAGTTCAACACAAGATATGCACGCATATGGTCGATTCTATCACCAGATGCAACGATTTCAAAGTTCAACTAATCAATTGCGTGTAATAACGAATTAAATTAGTACTGAACTAGGCTTGTGTTTTGTCATTCAATATTCAAACAGTCAACCGTGTAATAACGATCCTATACTCATTCAAATACTGATTGCAAGATATTCATCTTTATATGGATATATAAACTTTACAATATTTAGTATGGTTTCTTGAAACTTCTCTAAAAAGTATTCTAGTTCTTATATCTTGCTACTATGACTACTGGAGTTGAGCGTTTGAAGTGGGACTGGAACCCTGCAACTACATTCGCGGGTTTATACTATTGTAACTACAAAAATTCTGTTTGTATCTCTTTATTTATCTGTAAAAGTATAAATATTGAAATTATTGTTATACCTGTTTTTATATAGTCTATATTGAGTATAGCCAATAGATTAACGTAGTTCAATTCTATATAATAGAATAGAGGAATTGAATATTAAAAATGTCTAATAATCAAACTATTTTTATAAACAAAAATTATTATGACAAACACAATTGCAAATTTGCATTTTGCGAATCATGCTATTGGTTTGCTACTATTTTAGTAAACAAAATTAATTTTAATCATTGTTATATTTGTAAAAAAAAAGATATTCACATGGAAACAATACTAATTTAGAAATAGTGTATAAAATATGAAATTGTACTTTAACTATGATATATTAAATGAAATAATAATAACAATTTCTTTTTTTTGAATACAATTAGATATAGATAAATAAATTATCTATGCAAAAACAGTAACACTCATTCTTTAAATACTGAATAATTATTATAGAGATACAACTTTTTCATACAATAACCAAATTTTGTAGTTGTATAAGACTGAATACTAAAAGGAAATGAGAGTCATGTTTGATGAATGTTTGGTAAAACTCTATCTGTATCCATATGTTAAAAATTAGAAAAGAAATAGAATGCTATGATAATGTCATGGAACTACGTCCTAACTACCCTAAGATATTGTATAATTTAGGTTTAGGATAGAAAAAAAGGCTAAAGAATATATTCATAAAAGTAAAGTTATCAACAATAAGAGAAGAAAATTAAATGAAAAAGTGATGGAATTGGTAACTTATCTGATAAATCGGATGTACGAGAGAAAAAAAATCAAATAGATTAAAAAAATATGTGTTATGGATTGGTGTCAATGAGTACACGCTTACCAATCCATACCCAATATCTTTTTGTGGGAGCTTTTATGTAATTATATATCGTTGATTATAAATTTAAAATTTTCGTCTTTTATATCTCTAACATAATTCTATAATACATAAAAACATTTACAACCTTTTTATTTTTTATTGTGCATATTTATTATTACCTCTACCACCTATTCAGTGATGATGTAAATATAGTGTGTTACAAGGGCACATCTATGCCATTTTTTAAAAATCTAGATGAGGGATTCAGGCTGAAAATTTAGCTTTATAGTCTTGAAAATATAAAAGATAACAATAATATAGAAATATTTGATTCTCCAATAAATAGTAAATATTTTAATTTTAATTGTATTAAAATTAAAAATCTATATTTTGAACTTCTTAGCTTTTAGATCTATTAGTTGTTATTGTTAAATACATGAATAAGTATTCAATAATATTTTTCTATTACTTTAATTTACTATAAAAGATTACATAGGGGGCATAGAGGTGAGAATTAAGGTGGATCTAAGATTTTATATAAAGAATTTTATTAGCTGTGAAGTAAATGAAGAAAAAACGTCAAAGAAAAAAGAAAGATGATATCAACTAAATGAGCGAGTCAATTTTTCTACTCTTTATAATTTTAATTATCAAAAATAATTAATATATATGTAAAATTAATATAACCTAATTAAGTTATTAATATTAAGAATAATATGCAAAGGGAAAAAATAGATAGAAATTTCTTAAAATTTTGGAAAAATAGAATAAGTATTAATGATGTTTTTGTATTAAGAAAAATTATCTATTATATTTTTTCTGGATTTTCACTAACGTTTATAGGATATATTATAATTAATATTTTAAATAACTATCCTCCAAGAGAAATAGGTATTAGTCCTTAAATAGATTTTAGATATTTTAATAACCAACAATCCCAATGTTATGGTGGTAGAGTTAGTAGTAAATTGGAATCCTTCTTTACTATTGTTATAGGATAATATCCATTAACATCATTACTACTAGTACCCATCATGGTAATAATAATAATAATTGAAATAATTATTCATTATTATAACTTTCATCTTGTTACTGTTTCACAATCTGCAGTTTTTTATCTCCTTCCAAATTGTTAAACTGTACTGCTATATCATTTCCTGGTCCGCATATGTAAAAATCAGCACCTAAATTACCTATTAAGGTATCATCACCATTGCCTCCTATCAATTTATCATCACCTTTATCTCCTTTAAGTACATCATTTCCATCTCCACCATCAAGAAGATCTTCTCCTACATTACCAACTAAATCATCATCTCCTAATCCACCATACAATTTATCGTTTCCAGAATCACCTATTAGTTGATCATCTCCTTCATTTCCATTTAACATATCATAACCTAATCCACCATACAAAATGTCATTACCTTTTCCTCCGTTTAAGCAATCATTAGTTATGCTTCCATGTATCATCCCTCTTAAAGAAGTAGCATTTATTACTTGATCACATTCTGAAATATCAAAATCTGTTGGTAAAGAAGATGCTTGACCATCTACCGGTAAATTGTTATAAATACTAAGAATTGAAATAATAGAAATTACAATTGCTATTATTGTAATTATAAAGTTCATAATGAAGAAATTTAATATTATTTTTTTAATCAACTATAAATATATATGTTGAACCTATCTTTTTAAGATATTTGTTATTTTGTATGTTATATATTAACAAATTTGTCTCTAATTATTAATACTATAATATAGATGTATTATACTCTAAGATAGGATCAAGAATTATAAGAAGTAAAATGAATAATATTATTTATGAAGAATGAATTTGTAGTATCAAAAATTGAAGCTTCTCAAGATGAAAAAACCCCTTTTGTTTATGTTGTATTCAATGATACTAAAACTCCTAGAAAAGGAAATCAACAGCAATCGCCATTTGGAGGTACGAGTATGGCTTTTACCTCGCCAGAAGATTTAATGAAAAACTTACCAAAGATGTTTAGTGGTGGTGGTGTAAGTGGTGTAGATGTTGGTAATTCACCTACATTCAAATTAAGTATACGAGAATATGACGAGTCAGGCTTAAGAGTAGGAGACAAAGTTACGATAGAGATTAAAAAGTCAGATAGTAGTGATGGAGTATAATATAATTATGAATTACAATTATTACTATTTACTGTATTAAAAAATGTAACTTACACAATAAATCGTAACAAGAAAGAAGATGAAAAAGAATGTGTATTTTTATTGATATTAATTGGCTAAATCTATAATCTTCTTTTATCTCTATATGTAATTTCTCTAATTTTTCAATAATTAAAGTTTTTTTACATTTATTATAATAATTCTTCTTATGTAAAATATATTACATATGAATGTCTTTCATAGTTGGATCTTATAGTCTATAGTACTTCTCAAATTTAACCTACGTTATTATCCGTATTGTTCATGTATATAACACCATTTCCATGATCTATCAGGCAGTGAAATCATAATGGGATGCCCAGTATTTTTGTGGTGTTTAGTTGCATGAATTCCGGGTGAAGAATCACAACATCCAACATGTCCACATATTAGACACATCCGTAATGCTACCCAATCAGAACCTTCTTTTTCACATTCTTCACATCCTTCTGTATTGGGATTAATAACTTGATCTTTTTGTGTTCCTTCAAAATGTTCACAACCTTTTTGCATAAATATATTTAGATAAGATTTTATTTAAAAGATATGAATCTCAAATATTATTAAAAACTCCTAATTCAACTGGAAAATCTTCCAAGAATACCTCCATTTTTCCAGTATGGATTTTACTATTAAGTAAAAATCACTGATAATTAAGATTCTAATCCTCCAACCAATCTTAGGATTTGTGCGATCCAAAGGAATTAAAACATAGACATACTACTATTAGTTGGTTTTATTAGGATTTTATAAAAACTCATCATTTTCATTTCAATACCAATAAGCACAAAAGATGTGATTAAGAAGACCTCGAATTCCCATTACAACATAGTCCTCAACAGAATATTCTTAATTTTACTATAATTTCTCGAAAGTTTTATTGCTCACTGAATTACCTTATAAATCTACTAAAATCTAAAAACGAGTAAATTTATGCAGTTGAATATTTTCTAAAAGATTTCGAAGTAATTTTATCAATCTTTGCTGGATCAGG
>JAICHH010000103.1 GCA_025922715.1 Nitrososphaeraceae archaeon | reverse complement strand
TTCTCAGCTCAAAACTAGTGATACACTGGTTATTCAGACGACCTTTATTCAGACGACCTTTATTCAGATTTATACTATAGTTACGATACGTATAGTATATATCCAACAAAAGTAAACAAATATTATATAAGACCAATCCTTTCGAAGGCTTTTGTAGTTTTGTGTAATTCTGGAAACGATCCTCAATAGAGAATGCAACAGCCGATTTTGCAACTATTAATATATTAATTCAACACATCGTGTATCTATCTGTTGTATAAAATATACCTAGAAAAAAATACTTCTAATATGAAATATACAATAAATTATCACCTTGTAAAATTTTTTAACAAATACTTTGAGTAGGAGATTAGAACAAATACATATTGCTGTGGTGATTTTTTTATCTATAGATATATTGGAATTAAGACGAAGTACGGTGGTTTCTGTGGGAGTAATTTAGAAGTAGCTGGATTGATTGAATTGATAGAATTGAATTGAACTAATAAATAAATAAATCGTATCTAATACATAATATTTTATTATAAATCCATATTAGTTCTTTCCTATTTGTAGATCTATATTAAATTAAAATTATCAATATTTAACCATTTATCAAAACATATTCATATATATAAAATACAACAAAATTTCTTTTAATACAAATTAATAATGCCAAAAATAACTCTCAAATAGAATTTTTACAAATAAATAATTCTTATACAAACTACGCGTAAGCTAATGTTGATTAGACAATACTATTAATATTATTGAATATTACTACTCTCAGTATAAATGACATCCGGATTCTTGTTTTTTTTATTTAAAAGAATCATCAATATGTTTATCGTCTTATTTTCAATTCTCGTTCTAACTATATCTCTTCTAGGCCCGACAATGGACAACGTAATTAAGGATTCTGTGAAATACAGTGTTATAGATAGCTTAAGTAATCAAAAAGTCGAGTTTAAGGATATTACAGAACGCCAAAGATATATCGACCAACAGATTAAATTGCAGATTAAAAATTTAGGGCTAGAAGAACCATGGTATTCTCCAAATCGATTTTTTAATACTTTACTCAAAGTTATGGTATTAGATCTCGGAAAATCGAATTTCTTCGTAAGTGATTCAGGATCATCATCTGTAAAAGATATAATAATTGAAAAAATTCCTAAAACTCTTTTACTTTTTACAACATCAACAGCAGTTATTGCGTTAATGGGTGTTTATTTGGGAGTTTTTTTGGCTAGTCGTGCAGAATCCAAATTGGATAGAACCAATTCAATCTTTGCTATTTTCAGTAATAGTATTCCAGTTTGGTGGTTTGGAATGATAATGATATTTATTTTCGCGTTCTCGCTTAATATATTCCCGGCCCGTTCAACACCATTAACTCCTCCTGATGATCCATTCTATTTTTTTGATTTGTTATATCATATGATCCTTCCATTTATTACAATGGTAGTTCTTGGATTCGGATCTGTTGCATATATTGTTAGACATATAGTCTCTGGAATATTACAAGAAGACTTTATCAAAGCAAAATTTGCAATGGGTATTCCTAAAAAGAAAATACTTTATTCGCATGCCCTCAAAAATGCAGCTCCTCCTATTGTTACAATGATAGCTCTAGGTCTAGCTGGATCATTTGGTGGAGCTTTTACTGTTGAAGTAGTTTTTGATTGGCCAGGAATGGGAAAATTATATTTTGATGCTATTGGATTGATGGACGTTCCTATTATTATCGGCCTTACTTATGTCTCTACATTAATATTTCTTGTAACAGTTTTTTCTATAGATCTAATTTATGCATATTTTGATCCTAGGGTGAAATTAAATGAGTAATAAACAAGCTGATAACAATAACAATAACAAACGTACTCCCTCTGACAATAAAACTAACAATAACAATAATTCTGGTTCTAATGCCGAAAATATAGAATTTGCTACTTCTAAGAAGAATTTAATTCTAAATAATAACAAGGGTGATAAATATATTGAAAATATAAATAACAATTTAACTTTTATATCTGAATTTATTCGAAGCAAAAGCGGTATTGCAGGAGTAATTATTCTTTTAATTTTGATATTTATGACGCTCTATGCTTTCTTTGGTATACCGTTTGCCTCTTTTAAAGAATGGAACAACCCCAATTATTGGATCGATAATCCTAGGCTTGCATCACCTATATGGAGTGATTTTTTTGGATTTCTTGGAAGAAATACACCAGAACATCTGATTCTTTCTTCTTCTGTTGATAATAATGACGCGAATAGTGGCAAAAATAAGGTAACAATCTCTACCACAAATGAAAATGGTATTAATGTCGTTACCCATTCATACCATATTAATTATAATTCTGATGTTCCACCAAATGATTTTATGATAACCTATTCACTACATAAAGAGGAAATTCCTCCTGCCATTGAAATAGAATTAATAAGACCAAACAAAAATAAATTTGATATTTATTTCGATTCAATTACTCCATCAATATCTGGTTCCAATCAAAGCATAACATTGGGAAGAATATTTTCTACAGATAGTTTAATCCATCAAAAATTACTTGATTACTTAAAATTTTATGATTATAAACAAGAAACGTCAAAACCTGAAGTAATGCTATTTTCAAATCAGGAAAAGCGATCAATAATGAAAGGAAATTACACTTTCAATGTTAAATTTTATCTCTTCGATAATGAAGACAAAATCCTAAATTCAAAATTAATTCTTGGAGGAGAAAAATTTGGATTAATGGGCACAGACGAATTACGTAGAGATTTAACGGTTGGATTGGTATGGGGAGCACCTGTTGCTTTATTCATCGGTTTATCTGTTTCTACAATTTCCATTGTAATAGGCATGATATATGGTGTTATTGCTGGCTACAAAGGAAAAAGAACAGATGAAAGCCTAATGAGAATTAATGATATTTTCTATTCTTTACCAACTCTGCCGCTTTTGATAATTATGTCTTTATTTATCGGAAGAAGTATCTTTCTTATTGTTTTATTTTTAATATTTTTTGGATGGATGGGTACTGCTAAGATTTCACGAAGTCTAGCATTACAGATAAAGAATTTTCAATATGTTGAAGCATCAAAGCTTATTGGACAATCTGACATTAAAATAATCTTTAAACATATAATTCCTCAACTACTTCCTTTAACTTTTGCAAGTATTGCTATCTCCGTTCCTGGAGCAATTCTAGCGGAGGCATCTCTTAGCTTCATAGGCCTAGGAGATCCATCTATTCCAACATGGGGTCAAATTCTTCATGAAGCTCATACCGCCGCAGCTGCATCAAGAGGTCTATGGTGGTGGTTAATCCCTCCTGGCATGTTAATTGCTTTAACAGGGCTAGCTTTTGTTCTTATTGGAAATACAATAGACTCTGTCTTGAATCCCAAGATGAAAAGAATGTAATTATAATGGTCACTATAACAATCATAAAAAAAAATTTATGTGCGAAAAACTAATAATAACGAATGAATGTATTTTGTGTAAAGGCCACTGATTATTTCCTAAAGCCAAGCTTTCATCAGCTGGTTATGTTAGTTACTATGATCTTTATAATTTCAGGATTAAATTTAATTGGTGATAATGATTATTCATTTGCACAAGTAAACGCTTCTTCTCCTTTATCTCTAACCAATAATAGTGAACAAACACAAGAATCTCTCGGATCCACAAATAGAGATGCTATATTGTCTTATGAACAAGGAAATAAATTTTTGAATGCTAAAAACTATGATCAAGCTATCATATCTTATAAAAATGCAATTACATTCGATCCAAATTGGGCAGCACCTTTAATTAAACAGGGAAATTCATATTTTGAACTAGCCAATTATACAACAGCTATAGAATTATACGATAAAGCATTTGCTATATTGGGAAATTTAGATGAAAAAGTAAAATCTATTGATAAAAATAATGGACCCAAACCTTATTGGCTCGATATTTGGTTTGATAAAGGAGAAGCTCTTACTAACTTGAAAAAATTCGATGATGCAATAGCTTTATACAATAAATTAATTTCTTTAGATCCTAATTGGGCTAACCCATGGAATAGTATAGGCTGGGCGCTGCAAAAACAGGGTAAAAATGATGAGGCCGTTACTGCATTTGATAAAGCAACCAAATTAAAACCAACTTGGGCTAAACCATGGAATAGTAAAGGATGGGCATTATACAAAGTAGGTAAATTTGATGAAGCCTTATCTTCTTTTGATAAAGCCATAGCTCTAGAACCGAAATGGGATAAACCTTGGTTTAATAAAGGAAAAATATTATATCAACTAGAGAAGTATACAGATGCAAAACAATTTGTGGAACATGCATTATCTTTGAAAGCAGATCCTAAAACTTCTGCTTTATTGGAAAGCATCAATGCAAAAATACAACAAACATCCATAACAACAACAATTCAGTAATTTTGTTAATATTATTTTTTATAGATAGCAAAACTAAAAATTATTGAAAAAATTTTCTGAGCGTTGAAATATTATCAGGAGAAAGTTTGATTGTATATGCTGATGCGTCCTCAGAATAAATCTTAGACAGTGCATCTAAAAATCTAGCCTTGTCCATTCCTCTATCAAAAGTACCACCAGATTCTTTAATACAAAGAGGAAATTTTTGCATTTTCAATCCTTTGCTATTTAAATAACTAATGAATTTTGTATATTTATCGGTATCATAAGAATTAATGCCTTTTTCATTGCATAACATTATCCAAACATCTATTGTATTTTGATAAAAGGCTTTATCACGTAATTCTTCAAGTGTCATAATGTGTTGACATTGATATATATTTTTTACATATATTTTTACTTTGTTGCAGTTCTAAATTATATTTGAGGCTACTTTGATAATATTAAGCTAATATGATTGCTATTGGCTACATTCACTTTATTCAATTATTAGTGTAATATTATTCCCATTGCGATCAAATGCACCTATAGTTTCATATTCATATGGATAACTAATTATTATAGAAACTACGCCGAAAAAATTGTTCAAGTCTTGTAATGATGGTCTATTAGAACCGCCTGGATGAGAATGAGCTGTTCCTATATAGGAAAGATCCATAGGTAACTCATTTGAGGGAAAACCAGAGTAATAAGGCCCACCTGATGCGAAAGGAGGAACTACTAATCCATCAATTCGTATTTCTCCATTTTTCTTGCTTTTACCTTGCAAAATAAGAATTCCTTCATGAGGATGCCATGTCTTTGAATATGTAATAATTCCATCTGCAGATTGTTTTGTAAGAATTACCTGTCGATTATATTCAACTTGCTTTTTTTTGCTTTTCTCATTAGCAGTAACAGCAGATCCTTCCTTTTTATTTTTTAAGAAATTAAAAAACAATTATGAAATATGATAATAAAAATGCTATTTATTAATATCTACAAAATCTTCAATCTTAGACATATTTTTTAATGGCTTTGTGTAACAAATAATGACATAATGACTAAAAACTGTACAATGATCTTGTCTGAATTAGGACCATTTGTATTAAATAATGAAAATGAGTTAATTTATTCAAAAAAATTCAAAAATATTCTTTCTTCTAATATTTTAATTTCCAATGGTGATTATTCTGAAATTCTTGATATCTCTGATAAATTACGTAGATATGATTCAGTTTTTAGTAATGATACGGGTTTGATATCCTATCTTCGAAATAATGGAATTAATGTTTATGTAATGCCTTCAGAAAAAATTAGAGAGATTTCAAACCATAAGCTCTATTACCTTATACAGGCTGGTTTTGCTGAAAATGAATATGATGCACATATACAACTAAGACAATTTGCTCTAGATTTTTCTTCTAGTAAAGTACGACGAATTTCCGAGAAATTAGATCTTCATATCAGTCAGTCAATTAATGCTCTTGATGAACTAGATAAGATCATAAATGTGATAGGAGCAAGACTTCGTGAGTGGTACGGATTACATTTTCCTGAGCTTGATTATTTAATACAGAATATCTTTACCTATGCTGAAATTGTTAAGTTATCAGGAAACCGAAACAATATCAATTTAAATATGCTTGAAAATCTTGGAATAGAACGTAAAAGAGCAGACATGATACTTGTAGCTGTTCAAAGAAGTAAAGGTGGAGATATTTTAGAAGAAAATTTGTCTATAATCAAAAAACTTGGTAATGAAATTATAATGCAAACTGAATTAAGAAAGATTCTTGCTCATCAAATTGAAGAGATGATGGAAAAAATCGCTCCAAATATCAAGGAATTATTAACAGCTACGGTGGGAGCACGATTATTGGCTAAAGCTGGAAGTCTCCAAAAACTTTCTGTTATGCCAGCTAGTACTATTCAAATAATAGGTGCTGAAAAAGCACTTTTTAGATCTTTAAAAACAGGAGCTCCTCCTCCAAAACATGGAATTTTGTTTCAACATCCTATCTTACATTCAGCACCTAAATGGCAAAGAGGAAAGATGGCTAGAGCAATTGCCTCAAAGGTTGCTATTGCAGCAAGAATAGATCTATTTAGGAATGGCGAAAAGGATTTACATATTTCTGAACAACTGAATA
>JAICHH010000102.1 GCA_025922715.1 Nitrososphaeraceae archaeon | reverse complement strand
CTATTTGATAGACTAGGAAATAGAGATAATATGGCCAGAAATAGAATGCGCTACTTAGTAAATGAAATTGGTTGGGAGAAATTTCAAAAAATGGTATTGAAGGAACGTACTATTGTAGAAATGACCATTTCTGAATTTACCAAGAACCTTTATCAAGTTCACTTTAATGATTTATATGTTCCACCAGATAAGTCAACAAAATTCAATAAACTCCCTATTGTAGAAACAAATATTTCTACTACTAGTAATGGTTACGATAGGTGGTTGCATACGAATGTAGTTCCACAAAAACAAGAAGGCTATTCTACAATATTTATTACACTTGGCGCAGGTGATATAACAGCTAATCAACTAAGATCTCTAGCATCGCTAATACGTAAATTCTCATCAGAGTCTATTGCAAGAAATACTCCACAACAAAATTTTGCAATTAGATATATTTACAACAATGATTTGCCAGCCGTCTATAAAAAACTTGTGACTATTGGATTAGCTAATCCTGGAGCCCTTTCAATCACTTCCGCAGTAGGTTGTTCAGGTACTACTTCTTGTAATCTGGCTATAACTAATTCACATAGATTAGCTAAAGAGGTTCAAAGAACATTGTTGGAATTAGGTTTTGATGTTGATAACGATCTTCGTAATTCAACTATTAAAATAAGTGGTTGTCCTAATTCTTGTGGACAGCACGAAATTGCAACTATTGGCTTTTTTGGTGGTGCTGCAAGAATAGAAAATTCTATGGCTCCTGTGTATACTATGTTATTTGGTGGTAATGGTTATGAAGATGGAAAACTAGGTAAGGCTATTATGCGTGTTCCAGCAAAAAGAGTAATAGATGTAATTCAAAAAATAGTAGAGCTATACAAAAATGAAAAATCCTCTTCAGAAACATTAGACATGTGGATAGACCATATTATAAATAGTAATGGAAGTGGTAACATAAAGAATATAGATGATATAAAAACTCTTCTTACACCAGTAACTCAACTTCCTTCATTTGAAGAAGGTCAAGAATTCTATCAAGATTATGGTAATGATATTAAATTTGTCGCAAAGACTGCTAGAGGCGAATGTGCGGCTTGATTAATTTAAAGAATAAGAACACTCAAGGCGAACTTAAGTATGATATTCAGGCAAAGTCTAAAAATATAAATGTAAAAAGTTCAATTTTAAAGCAACAAAACCAGAAGGAAACTAATAATATAAAAACACAATTTAAAGTGAAAGGAACCATTTACAAGCTTCCTATTGTCTGTGATGTAGAAACGTTACGTGCATTGATTCGAAAAAAAGCAGTACGAGTTGTAGACGTTCGTAGAATAGAAGATTATAAAAAAGGACATATACCTACCGCAGTATCATTACCTCTAGCAAACTTACTCTCAAATGATTCTCCTGAACAGATTGTCAAATTGTTACAAAATCTTGGTATCTATGATGAAATGCCTGTAGTAGTATATGATGATACTTTTGGAGCTTTGGCAGCACGAGTTACTTGGACATTTCAATATGTTGGTCATGAGAACACTTCACTTCTGGAAATGACCTATACAAATTGGAAAAATCTTGGTTTGGAAATTGAAAATCACATTAATAAATTCCCAGAAACGACTCATTCTCTTAAATTAAATCAATCTATATATGCAGATGCTACATATGTTGAATCTATACAAAATAATCCTGATAAGGTATTAGTTGATTCTAGAGAACGACTTAATTTTCTATCTGAACATATTCCTAGCGCTAAAAATATTCCGTACACTATGTTGGGTAATGATAACCATATTTTGCGATCTGTTGACGAATTAAAACGTTTTGTTGAAAATAGAGGGATTCCTCCAGATTCGGAAGCAATTACTTATTGTGGTAGTGTAGGAACTTTATCTGGTCTTGCATTTTATGCATTAAAATTAGCAGGTATTAAAAATGTGAAATTATATTCTAAATCATTTAAAGACTGGAAATCATTAGGAAAACCAAAAATTGAATTTAAAGATGCTAATTATTGGGATTTATCAGCAGAATAATAAATAAATAATAAATAAATAATAAATAAAAACAAGTAAACAAATTATAAAGAATTGTAAAATTATAATTTTATATCAAAGAATTCAGTTCTCTAATATGTATTTATTAGGAAATTGGTATTCGATTTCCCAGATTTTTACCAGGAATTCTCAACATTATAATTCCATCAGAATAATTAGCAGTTCCAGTAATTTCTTCATCCTCATCAACTAAAAAAGGTAAAATAACTTTTTTATCTATTTTTGTAGGACGATGCTTTAAATAAACTGTACCTCGGTATTCGTTATCAGGCTTATTGGCCTTGATAGAGAGCACATTTTTATTTATTCTAAGAGTTATGTCATTTTTATTAAATCCTGGTAAATCTATAATTACAAGCAAATCATTACTATCTTCTACCATATCTACAGGAGGTAAAATAAATTCATAAAACTCCTTCGATTTATTATTAATTTCTTTCATAACTTCTTTAGCCATATATGTTGCGATACCCATAATTATTAATATGCTATTTGAATATAAATCCTTTATTTATTGTTGATTGATATAACTGTTGTATTGTTTATATTTAATTTGGTATAGGTTAATTTTGTGATAAAATCTGTACCTGAGATAGATTTCCATGCTGGTATGGAATGTTATTGTACAAATTTCCCAGGTATAAGTGGAACAATAAAGGAAACTAATGAAGAATTTCAGGTATCCGAAATAATAGATTATACATTTTTAAAACCACCATATTTTTCTTCGGTTCAAAATAACCAACATAAATTTCCACTTTATTTATTGGAAAAACATAACATTGATTCTAATCATGCGGTAATTGAAATTAAAAAACAATCAGGTTTAAAACTAAGAATAATGGGGATAAAGGATGCAAAAGCAGAAACTAGTCAATATACTAGTTGTGAACAAACAAAGAATTTACCTAAATATATAATAACCCCTAAAACAAAATTGACCTTATTAGGTTTCCTACGTACTCCATTATCAAAATCTGCACTTATTGGAAATAGCTTCAAAATAAAAATAAATCAACCTTCTGATAATAATATACACCCTTTTTTATTAGAATTAAATAAAATTGCTAATTTCTATGGCTTACAAAGATTTGGAAGTGAAAGAATGGTAACTCATTTAGTTGGTAAAGCATTACTTGAGAGAAATTATAATAAGGCTATTGAATATCTTCTCTCTTATACTTCCAAATATGATTCCAAGTTCTCAAAGGAAATAAGAGAAAGAAGTAGAGATCCTAAGAATTATCAAAAACTGATTAAAATTTTGCCTAAAGGAATGGATTTAGAAAGACTAATCTTATATACACTTCTGAAAGGTAAAGATTCTATTGCAGTTATTCGATCTATACCGATAAATATTAGAAGACTCTTTGTTCAAGCTTACCAGTCTTACGTTTTTAATAAATGTCTCAGTAATGCTCTTTTGTGCAATGAAGATATCCAAAAGTGTAAAGATGGAGATTTATGTTTTGAGATAGAGAAACCTCTAGTTTTTGGTAAAATTAGAAGGTTTAGAGAAGGAATAGATTCAAATAATGATGTTATTCCAGCAATTAGATTAGTGGGGTATAATTATCAACCAGGAAAAAATCGTTTTGATCATATTACTAAAAGAATTTTATCAGATGAAAATATTTCGCCAACTGCTTTTTATTTAAAAGATTTGCAAGAATTAAGCTTACAGATGGGATTCAGGCAGACTTCGCTATGTTGTAGTGAATTTAGCCATGTCGGTATGCTTGATCTGTCATTTAAATTACCAAAAGGATCTTATGCCACAACTTTGTTACGTGAATTAATAAAACCAATAGATCCTATTAAAGCAGGATTTTGAAAGGAAAATAATTTTTACTAATTAAAAGTAAGGTTTAATTCCCTTTAAATTGCAATTTTGATGAATTGGAATCCAATGTTTCCACGGTGGAAGGAATAATCAATACTCTTTCAGAATTTGAAACTAATGTTGAGAATATTAATTCTAGTATTGAAGAGTTAAAGAAACGTATGCTATCTCATTCTAATAGCGAAATAGAACAATTGCGAGAAAAAATTATTAAATTAGCAAATGAAGAAGCAAAAGGAATTTTAGACAATGCTAAGAAAGAATCTGAAAAGGAATCCCTCTTAATCCAAGAAGAGGCTGAAAAAAATTATAATCTCATAAAAAATAATATTGAAAAAAATCATGATAAGGCAATAGATAAGGTAATCAGTATGATTCTAGGAAATCTAGATAATGAATCTAATTTCGAGAGAACCTAGATATTATAGCTATTGTTTATATACATCTCTCGTTACCATCAAAAATATTTAATTAATAAAGTAGTATCATAAAAGGATGGATGAATAAAATTGGGAAAAGCTAACAAACCTCAAAGAATTTTTGGTACAGTTAGAGCTTTTTCTGAACGTGGTACAATGCTATCTAAACATGATTTAGAATCATTTTCTGATTCCAAAACTTTAGATGAATTTGTAACTCGATTAAAAAATACATCATATGTTGATTCTTTGAGTAAAATTCAACAACCTATAACTTCCGAAAAAATTGAAATCGCACTAAGAGAAGATCTTTTCAATTTTCATTCTTCTATGGCCAAAATAGCTAAAGGAGATCTTGTAAATGCATATTATAAAAAATACATCCTCTGGAATCTCAAAATAATTTTAAAAAGTAAAGCTTTAGGAAAGACCTATGATGATATTTTTCCCCATATAAATATGCAAGCAGAAGAACTAATAGGAAGAAGAGATATTATTGTTAAAGCTCTAGTTGCAAAAGATCTCGATGAGACTGTCTCTGCCTTACAAACCTCTGAATTCGGTAATGATATTTCTTCAGCTGCTCAACTCTACAAAGAAAATAATAATATCCAAATTTTCGAGCTCTATCTTGATAAAATTTACTACAAAGGCTTGGTTAGTGCTTTTACTAATATAGGTAAGCCTGCTGATCTTCAGCCTCTAGTTTCTCTTGATTTAGACTATTATAATGTTTTAAGCACTCTTAGGGCAAAGTATTGGAAACTTCCAGAAGAACATATTAAATCATTAAGAATAGCAACAACCTCTCGAGTGAATGAAGATGCTCTAAATAAAATGTTGCATGCAGATAGTGTAAAACAGGCAATATCTGAATTTTCCAAAACTGTTTATAAAGATATGGTTTCTAATCAAGGAAATGAAAGTGATACCACTATGATCTCACAAATTGAATCGAGCTTTGAAGAATTAATACATAAAAAATCAATGGCATTATATGGAAGAATATTTAGCTATGCGCCTATGACTGCAGCTATTAAACTAAAAATGACAGAAATTAAAAACCTAGTAGCTATTGCTTTTGGAATTGAACAAAAAATGGATCCCAAAAATATTATAGATCGACTATTATTAATTTAATAGATCATTACTTTTATTTATATTTGAAACAAATTATTTAAATAATATATTATTTATTTATTTATTTATTTATTTATTTATCTGTTAGGTAATTATTTGAAAATCAATACCCTTTTTCTTCATTAAGCTAATTAAAAGTTCACAGTGTTTCGCATTTTCCAATTCCAAACTTAGATAAACACCTGCAGTTCCTGCAGATATATTGGCACTAAGCCTATCGTGAACTACTTCTACAATATTTACATTTAAATCTGAAATACCATCTACTACTGTCTTTAATGCTCCTGGTTTGTCTGGCAATTGAATAAATATTTTTAACAATCTATTCATTTGTAAAAGACCTTTTGCTACTACTTGTCCAAGTAAGTACATATCTACATTACCACCTGATAAAATTGATATTATTTTTTTATTTTTATTTTTATGTCCATTAGTTAGTAAATATGCAAGACTTGCAGCACCTGCAGGTTCTACTACTAGTTTGGATCGTTCCATTAATAAAAACATAGTTTTAACAATCGAATCATCGTCAATCAATACAATATCATCCAAATATCTTTTTGCTATCTCAAAGGTTAATTTTCCGGGAGATTTTACTGATATTCCATCTGCAATTGTAAATTCTCCTTTTTTTGTTTGAAGTGATCCTTTTTCAATAGATTCTTTCATTGCTGGAAAAGCTTTAGATTCTACCCCAATTATCTTGATATTTCTTTTTTTTGATTTTATAGCAATGGCAACTCCTGCGGCTAACCCACCACCACCAACAGGAAGATAAACTTCATCTAAATCTGGTAAATCCTCTAATAATTCCAATCCTATTGAACCTTGTCCTGCTATTACCTCTGGATCATCGAATGCAGGAATAATTGTCTTATTTTTATTTCGAGCTATCTCTTTAGCTGCTATCCATGCCTCGTCATAATCATTACCTTTGAGAATAACTTGTGCATTGTATGATCTTACAGCCGCAATCTTTGCTGGAGATGCACTTATTGGCATTACTATTGTACATTGAATCTTTCTAATAGTTGCTGCGTAAGCTACACCTTGTGCATGATTCCCTGCAGAAGCAGCTATTATCCCATATTTTATTTCCTCTTCAGAGAGAGAATTTATTTTGTAAAGAGCTCCTCTTACCTTAAACGATCCCGTTTT
>JAICHH010000101.1 GCA_025922715.1 Nitrososphaeraceae archaeon | reverse complement strand
AGTGGAGATGATATAATTTATGGTAATGAGGGAAGAGACGTATTAAAGGGAAAAGCAGGAAATGATCGTATAGAGGGTGGAGAAGGTAATGATAGAATTATTGGAGATAGAGGAGATGACATACTAATAGGAGGTCCAGGGAATGATACACTAACAGGAGGGCTTGGAAAGGATATATTTATTTGCGGAACCGCAACCGATACTATAACAGATTTTAATCTCACACAAAAGGATTCGACCCCAGAAAATGATTGTGAAAATTTAAAAAATGGTAATGTAAAAACTAATAGTTTATCATCACAACAAAATTTAAGTTCAGCCATAACTAGGGATAGTAAAGAAATAACGGATAATAAAAGTAATAATGCAAAAACACCAGACGAAAATAAGAAAGTCGATGACTCCTTCCCCTTTTTTGGTTTATTCAAATGATAAAAGTAGATGAATGGAATAACTAATTACAATGAGCTTCTTTTAATATGGATAATTACTATTTTAAATTTAATCCATGATGTGTTAGTACTAAAAAAATAATAATACTCAACTGGAGAACCTGGAGAAAAAGTTAAAGTATGTTTAGAAGAATCAGATGATAATAAACAATCATAATGAGAAAGAAAAAATATAATAAATTGTAACTTTTTATGCTTCCAAAATTGCAATAATCTTAAATATATCGATAACAAAAGTTATAGGTTTAGAATGAGCCTATGTAATAAGAAATATTACAATTTTGTGATTGTTGGAACATTGGAAAGTGAATCTAAGGAGGCTGCCTTAAAATTTCTCGAAAACTTAATGAAAGCTAAAGAAATTAATGATTTAAGTGCTCTTAATATTTTTGGAGAAATTCAAAAATAATAATAAAATATTTAATTTGTATAGTCACCATAAATTTAGTTATAGATAAAGATACTCAGGCTCTTTAAATGGAGTTATATTGATCTTCTGTATAGTGGTAAAAAATGTTTATTAATTTTATTTTGTACTCAATTTATTTATTGGACCAAGTACACTCACATTCTTAAATTAAGATGTGTATGAGCATGACTTTTTGTTAAAGAAATTATTTCGGAAATTTATATCATCCTGATTGAAAGAATAGAAGTGGGAAATATACTGAAAACATCGTCAGCGCAAGTTACTCTCTTTAGAGGTGCTGTGATACGTGGAAAAGATGGTCATCAGATAAAATGCTAAGATATCTTGTAGAGATGGCCTGTTATGATATGTTCTAAATAGGATTTAACAAACTCTCAACTTATTTCGATAGACGATGTAATAACATATTTAGTAAAATCAATTGGCAAAATGAAGGGATAAAAGGAAAGAATTTGATATAGATGGTCCAGATATATTTAGATATATATATAGAGATTTACTGATTTATAATGTGAATAAAGAATATCCATTAAAAATATTTAATAAAAATTTATTATTTTTTGTAAATTGAAAAGTAATCTATTTCTATTTTGTGATATTAATAACACTTCATATGTTTTAGCTTCTTTGTTTTATAGAATCGTTAATAGTTTCTTTATAGATAGTGGTAATTATTAAACGTACAACAAATAGAAATTTTCTATTTTTAGCAATCTTAGAAGCATTTTCTGACTGGTACATTCAGAATAGTGTTCTGGTTATCCATTTTTTCTTGATTACTAAAACAATATAATAAACCATCTTTTGAGCTAATAAACAATTTATTTTTCACAATACAAGGGGATGATTCTATTCCATCCATTGTAGGAAATTTCCAGTTTAGTCTACCGCTTTCAATACCTAACCCATATATATGAGAATCTAAAGAACCTACATATAGCATTCCCTCTTCTTTATCATCATCCTTTTGTGTTATCACTGGAGAAGACCATACCTTGTCTCCAGTCTCATATTGCCATTTGATAGAACCATTAGTAGAGTTTAATGAATATATCTTTTTATCAGAACATCCAAAGAAAATATGATCCTTTGATATAGCCACTGAAGAAAGAATAGGCTTACCAGTTTCATATTTCCATTTGATAGAACCATCTGATTGATCTAAACAATACATTATACCGCTGTGTGTTCCTATAAATAATGAATTAGTAGATTTCATTAAACTTGGTGTAGCCCTAATTTTGCCTTCTAACATAATCTTCCAATTTAAGTTACCATTTAAATCAAAACTATAGATATAACAATCATCCGAACCAATAAATATTTCATGATTATTGGTAGCAGGGGAAGACCAAATAGAATCATTTGTATTAAATGTCCATATTATATTTCCTCTCATGTCTAGTGCATAAATTGTGGAATCAAGGGATCCAATCACTATTATCTTTCCATCACATATACAAGGAGATGAAAAAATATCACCAGTTATTTGTACATTCCATTTCTTTTTGCCTTCATTATTGATATCGAATGCATAAATAAAATTCCTTTCATGAGATTTAGAATTTGCATTAGTAATCCATGAATTAAAAGTGCATGATATTAGCAAATTATCATAAAGTAATAATGATGATACTAAAGGAGATCCTATCTCTTTTTGCCAATTGATTTTTTTCTTGTAAACATCAATAGCAAAAATATTACCAGTTATAGTTGAATTATAGACAATGTTATTATGGGAAATTGCTGATGATATCATGGGTCCTAATTCGATTACCCAAAATAGCGATAGTTCTCGACTTAGTTTTTCTGGAAAAATCCCACTTCTAGCTTCATTTCCTCTAAATATGAGCCAAGAATTCTCATTATTATTCAAGTAATAGAATAAAAAATTGTAATCGATAATTTATTTTATGTAGTATATTATAAACTGTATTCAAGTGCATTACTATAATAAACACTAAATGCTTTTGAAATAGATTAATTTTTTAGAGATATCATTACATAGTAATCCTTTATAATTCTCACGACATCCAAAAATAAAACTAATTAATTGTTATTGGTTTATATGAAATGATTGATTATCACTAGTATATAACAATAGTAAATGCATTATGTCTGACTCAACTAGCGCCATTTCTCAACTAAAATTCCCCTTTTCACTCAAGGAAGATCAAATCGATGCGGTAAATGCATGGATTAGTAATGACTTTAGAGGTACAATAGTATATAGCACTGGAACTGGTAAAACTGAAATAGCTTTTGAATGTGCAAAGAGAGTCGCCTGTGCATATCCTCCTCCTTCTCCTTCTTCCTCTTCTACTTTGAATATTCTTTTAATGGTACCTAGGATTATTTTAATAGAACAGAACATTAGACGCCTTGTATCCTACGGTATACCTAAGGATAAAATAGGAGCATATTTTGGTGAAAGAAAACAGATTAGAGAGATAACGATATGTACATATCAAAGTATAATTAGAAATCTAGACATTATTCGTAGATCCAATATGGTTATTTTTGATGAAATACATTTGATAAGAGATACAGCAAAAATATTTAGTAAAATATTCGATGTAGTTATAGAAGATCATAAAAAAGCTATTCTTGGCCTTACTGCAACTCTTGATGAAAAAGATCTTTGTAAATATAATACAATTCTTACACTATTGCCGCCAGTTAAAAGATATCCTATCAAAAATGCTGTTAATGATAAAAGACTTGCAAAGCCGATAATTATTCCTTTAAAGGTCAATCTTACAGAGAAGGAACAAAACAACTATGATACATACTCTACCAAAATAAAGAAAATTTCTAACCGGTTTAAAAAATATGATGCGGAGTCCATGACAGGATTACTAAGAAAAGGTGGCTTTGTTAGTGGAATGGCAAAAGCATGGTTTCTAAACGTAAGAAAAAGGAAATTGTTATTAAGTTGCGCAGAAAATAAATTATTATCTGCTTTAAATCTAATAATTAAAAAATTTCCAAATGAAAAAATTATGGTATTTAGTGAAACTATTGATTCTATCAGTAAACTTAGAGATATGTTAGAATTAGAAGGCACAAAAGCAATGATAATTGATAGTAGCATAAATTCTAGAAAGAGACAATCGATCTTGAATCAATGGGGAAGAGAATTTTATCCTCTCTTATCAGTACACACCTTGGAAATAGGATTTGATATACCACAAGTTAGAATAGAAGTTATCTTAGCTACAACTTCCAATATGAATCAGGTAATACAGAGAATTGGTAGAGTTATACGAAAGCAGGAAGGTAAAGATCTTGCATTAATCTATGTCATATATGTATCAGATACTAAAGATGATAAAATACATGACATAGTGAAGAAGGCTATAACAACGGAAACAAAAAGTTTGCAGGAATATGAAAAAGAAAAAGACGAAAAAGAAGATGAAGAAAAAAGAAATAAGAAAATAGAAATACAAAACGATATTCTTAATAATAATAACGGAAATTTAAAAAAGTTAAAAGAACTTGAAAGAAAAAGACTTGAAAAGGCTTACAACATAATAGAATCTACTCTATATGAACCTATGATAGTTGAATTAAAAGAAGAACAACAAGATAGTGACCAAGGTGAGGAAAATCAAAACCAAAGAGAAATTAGAAAATTATTTAGGGTGAAAAGTAGTATCAAAGAAAAAATCAAATACTATGATGTTGATATAGAAAAGAAAACCTGTACATGTCCAGATTTTAAATTTAAGCTACACAAATGTAAACATATTGTTGCAACAGAATTATTCTTGTTTTAAAAACTAACTTTTTGAATATATTAATGAATGAATCTTACTGCTTTACACTTTACAGCATTTATAGATTATAAGAAAGTATTTGGATGAATTATATCCATATGATGATGATTATCATATCTTTTTGTAACTTAAAATAGAATGAAATTTTTTCTTAATTTTCTTCTTTACATTTTAAACTATACATGTTAGAATGACTGTGCTACAGCGATTATCTAGACAAATCTAAATTAGTGTGGTTGTTGATCTTAAATCGATCTCAGTACCTCATGGTTACGTGGCCTCATCACTAATGGTTGTTTGAGAAAAAAAATAGGTTAAGAGTTCTGTTTTATTTTCTTAATCAAATTTAATCCGTGAGATTTTACCTCATCATCAATTGTGCTACTAATCAACTCGTTTATTGTATATACCATTATTCTGGTAAGCAGATATTGTATCAACTATTCGCTTTCGAAGTTCTGACTCTGTAGTTCTGCGAAATTGGCTTTTGAGGTCCTCGATCTGTTTATCTTCTGACATATTATTCGTTAGTCTTATTTTTGCAACAAGTCTTATATCTTTAATCTTATTTCAAATCCTAATACAAAATTTTTCGTCTTTCTTTTATTATATTTGATTTAATTCACAGAGTCTTCTCAGGAAATTAAAACTATACAATAGAAAAATAGAGTTATAAAAATGAATTTTAAATCATTTTTTTTCCATGTGCTATTTTTTTTATTTCATTTGTAATTTCAACCAATTCAGATGGAATTTCTTGAGATTTATTGGTCCACACAGCAGTATGTATATCTGTATCTATTGTAACTGTAAGAGAGGATGATATCGCAGTATTATCTTCATTTTCTTTTTCTGTTACATAAGTAGCTTTTGTATTAAAAAAATTGTTTTTTGTAATTGTATCCATTAAATCAGTTTTTTCTGAATCTTCTATAGATTTTTGGGTTAAATCAGCACCACTCACATCTGTGGATACTTTAAGATTATTAGTTTCAGAATCAAAAGAAATAACTAAATAATTGTTTGCTAATCCTCCTGATTCTACATATTTAAAACTAAAAGACGAAGGAGTATTTATTGAGTTTTTTTTAATATTATTAGACATAGATTATTAACAACATAACATTAACATATTATTTAATAATTCTAAATAGATTTAGAGATAATTGGTTAATTAAGGTTAACAGATTTTCCATATTATTTAGTCATCAGCAGCTCCAAAGTATAGATAATCTTTTGTAATTTTTAGATTATTTTAACTTTATTTATATAGTCTCTTATATTATATTAAAAGCTATTTTATTACAAATACAATTAATAGTGTAACAATTGTAGTTATGAAAATAGCTACAAACATCATTTTAAAGTCTACATTGAATGCATTTCTATAATTTCTGATATTAATTCTACAGACATGTTACTCAATTATTCATAGTAATTATATTTCTATAGTAATAGTAATGTCAAAATATGAAAAATTGTTGGTTAACAATATATATAAAATATTCATAATTATTAAAAGAGATTGGAGAGTATAAAGAGGAAGGATGTAAAACCAGGTACTGTAGTTAAAATAATAGAAAAAGAAAATCAAAAGACTGGGAAATTGACCGAGGGAATAGTAAAGAAAATCTTAACCTCTTCAGCAACTCATCCATATGGAATTAAGGTTATTCTAGAGAACGGTATAGTAGGAAGAGTTAAAGCGATTGTAAATTAAGAGGATTAAAGAAAATTCTCAAAAGACTACTTCTGAGATGGTAATTCTTGTTATTTGCCATTGTTCTATTTTTTAAAATTTTATTCAATTTTCATTAATTTATTGATTCATTTTTTATTTTTGTAAATCCAATTAAAGCTAAAAAATCTGTATATGTGTTTAATTTGGCAAAAGAGGAATAGTAGAAGAGCTCTACCATAACATTATATTTGTAAAATATAATGTATTTCTATTGTTTCAGGATTCTAATTTAGAAAATTT
>JAICHH010000100.1 GCA_025922715.1 Nitrososphaeraceae archaeon | reverse complement strand
TTTTCGGCGCCGAAAAATTTTAGATGATTTTCATACAAATAGGTAAGGAATAGCCATTTTATTTAGGTCATGAAACGACTTTCCTGCGAAATATGGATTTAGTTATCTTACAATTTTACTAATTTGAAGTTTTATCTTGTGTTTGTTTACAATGAGGTCCAGCATTACAATTGATTCATTATTTAAGAAAAATAACACACCAACCAACCAACAAGATTAGGTAGTGGATTAGTATAATTTACTATTAAGCTATTTTAAACAATCCAATTATTCAAATGAGTAAACCAGTATATTATTATTTTTCAACTAGATTTAACACATGACAAAATTTAGATAGTTAGAACACCAAAAAGTTATTCAATGAGCGTTATAACGTGTAGGAAGTGTGGAGCAGACATGGTTGTTTCGCAACCTGATCGGATTCATACAATCGTAGATAGAAAAGTTTTGAACTGGAAGGATTATGTTAAATTTACAATTAAATGTAAAAAATGTGCTATTTCAAATATATTGTATTGGAGTAAACCAAAAGATAACTAAGGATTAGAAATTTAATATTAATAATTTGAACAAAGATAAGATAATTGTAGGTTTAAGCCAAATAGTATACGACATGTAAAATATAATAATATGAAAAATGAAATTGACAATAATTAATAAAATAATTAGATTGGATAAGATTAGATTATACCTAAAAGATTAGTTAATCAAAAAAATAAGAAATTAATGTTGAGATGAAAAATGCTCCTTTAGTTCTTGACGGCTTGTAAATTTTGTATTACATTTTTCACAAGTGAATGAAGAACCTACATTAGTAGAACTTTCATCTGATTTTTCACCACTATCTATGTTTCTATTTAATTTCTTTACTTGATTTTCTCTATTTAGATTGTTTTGACCTGTTGAAGTTTGTGTATCTTGATCAAACCTTTTTTCTGTCATATGTTCTTTATAGTCGTCATCATCATGGTCATCATCATGGTCATCATGATCAAATTTGTCAACAGTTTTTTCTTTTACCGATTTTGTTTTATCTTTAATTGTTCCTGTAATTGATTCCAAAATTCCTTTACCCTCATCTTTGTCTTCATACGTTTTTAATTCATCATATGAAATGTTTAATATTAATTCAGCACCGTTATAGGCTCCTGCTGCTGATTTTGGAACCCTGTAAAAATGTTGACGCACCGCACCATCTTCGATTATTATATTTTCTTCATCATCTCCGATTATATTTCCACATGATTGGTTATCTTTAGTTACGGCTCCTTTTCGATCTTTAATTAATTCAGTCCAGTCAATTGAGGTTGACATAAGATGACTTACATTTTATAATATATAGCCATTTCAATCATCAGTATAAATAGTCAAATCCTATAATATTATTTTTTAGGAGATAGAAAATTATAAATTAATTTTGTATCTTCATGCTTGACAATCAAGGAATTTTTCATTATTTTATTTTCTTCATGATTTACTTATTGACAGTTGATATTTTTCTGTTAGTAAGTAATTTAAAGAAATTATTAATAAAATAATGAAATTATATAAACTAGCTAATCAAATTGAAAACTTACATGATTATAACTATAAAGGAATTTGATTAATTAACAATTACTTAATATTATTTAATTTAAATTTAGTCGATTACATTATATTACTATTATCCTATATCTAAAAAGTAGATACAAAAATTATTTTACATATGTGATTCTTATTATTATCTATATAAAATAGACGCGTTTAATTTCTTTAAAATAAGAAATAAAATTTATGGAAAAATCATTCAACTTGTAATATTTATCAACATGGAAGAGAGGAATAGTAACAACAATAATACTTATAAGGAAAGATATTAAAATTGTATTTTTTGTTTTATTATTATCATTATTTACCATATCAATTATTAAATATTTATCTGTATTGACAAAATCATTTGTTACAAATAAATAGTATATATTATAAAGAAAAATATAAAATATGTGTATAAAGTAATGGATTTTTCCTCTATGACAACATTAAAAATCTGATTTATTTATGAATTGTATTTTTATTGGATTTCTATTCTTGTTCCATCAGGATTATATTGGTAAATTTTTCCCTCTTGTTCATCTTTAGTTTTCTTGTGTGTCCCGTCACAGAATGGTTGATTATTACTTAGTCCACACATACAAATCCATTTGCTTTCATTTCCTACTTTTACCTCCATAGGTCCTCTATCTTCTTTTCTTACCAGTCTTGCCATATGCTTTCTATCATAATAAAATATATTTATATTTCATTTCTTTTCCAGCTCTCTATTAATTAATCTTGTATTACTATTTCTTTCACCGTCGTAATCATTCTTCTTTGCTATAAAAGCAGGGAATTATAAGTTTTCAATACCTATAGATAATATGAATCAGAATAAAAGTCCACTTTGGACAGATTCCTTAACATATTTCTTGGCTAATCTGTTTACATCAAGAGCTTGAATTATCCACAATATAACGTAGACTATTACAAAGATCATAGATTAATCAAGATTTTCGATGAGCGACTTTATTTAGGTAAATAATCTCCAGCTCATATTTTTAGAAATAAATATATATCCTAGATTCATTTCGACATTTTTAAATATTACGATCCACATCTTACCATAAGGTTATTGTTTAAAACAATTTTTAAAAAATTTTCCAACTCAACAAATAAAAAAAATTTAGATTCTAGTTTATTTGCTCATAAAAATTATGAGGACAAATTATTTAATTCAATAGTTGGATATTGTGATATTAAAAAATTTTTAATGCGCTGTATAATCTCTAAAGAACAAGTCCATATCCTTTTTACTGGACCTCCTGCTACCTCAAAAACAGTTTTTTTATTGGAAATGTCTAGAGAACTTTCTAATTCCTATTTTATAGATTCTGCTGCAACAAGCGGCATAGGTATAGTCGATTTTTTATTTTCCAATCCAAATACTAAATTTCTTCTTATAGATGAAATTGATAAATTAACTAAAAAAGATCAAACTGTCCTATACAATTTAATGGAGACAGGCATTTTAAGTGAAATGAAAGCTGAAAGAACTAAAGGTTTCAGACAACAAAAAATGAATATAAAAATTTTTGCTACTTGTAATGAATTAACTAAATTGACTCAACCATTAAAGTCACGATTTATGAAACTAGAGTTACCGGAATATACATGGGAAGAATTTTTAACTATTTCAAATAATTTAATAAAATCAAGGTACAAAAATCTAGACGAACGAGTTTCAACAAGAATAGCAGACGTGGTTTGGAATGATATTAACACCAAAGATATTAGAGATGTTTTGCAAATTGCTAGACTTGCACGTAATCTACAAGATATAGAGAATATAGCTCATACTTTAATGAAGTATAAACCAAAGTATTAACAACAACTATTTTATTTTTATTATTACATTACTCTTTGTTTAATTATACAATCCACGCTTCTTTTTTTTACGATCAATCAGTGTCACCGCTCCTCAGAATGTGGTTGTGTAATTATCGTATTAGATGTTTTAAAAGTTTTAATAATAAATGATTCTATTTGCTTAATCATTTGAATTTCTTCTGTCAGTGTAATAGCTGAATTTAATTTAATATTAGCTTTAATTGTGAAGAAATGACCTAATAATTTTATCTGTATATTCACTACTTTCCCATAGATACTTTTATTTATTAAGCTTTTATTTGGTCACTTAATCTTATGTTACATAATCATGTATCTTTTATTATATTAATTAGAACTTGTATCGATTCCTTTAATGGTACATATTATGCAATAAAAAAATAATAGCGAAATAGTATTATACTTTCAATAATCCCCTACATGATATTCCTACATAGTAGATTAGCAACACCTATAAAACTTCATAAATAAGGTAGATCTATCTTATTGTATATCAATTGATTATCAATTTGAGATATGAATTAATAAGATTAAAGAGCACTAAATTACAACATCAATAGAGATAAAAATCATGCTTTGATAAACTTCTTTATATAATCATCATTGTGATGATTACCATAAAGGTTTATTATTAGTCATTAAATATTTATTATATTTCTTGGCTAATCTGTTTGCATCAAGAGCTTGAATTATCCACAATATAACGTAGACTATTCCAAAGATCATAGATAAATCAAGACCCTGTATCATGGAATCGTTTTGTGATATAAATTCAGCTAGAAATACAAGTATTCCGATTCCAAACGGAATCCAACCTATAAACATTATTAGCACCCCACGTAATACCTTTCCAATATAGATGTGTCCTATACCACAAAATCCAAATACTCCTGCTATTATGGCGATTAAGAAAGCTAAGCCATTGTTTTTAAAAGGAATGGAAGCAACGGTCAATTTATATAAACAATAGAGAAAAGCCGTTAATAAACTAATTATCTAAGCATTATATACTATAAATTTTTTTAAATTCCTTTTTCAATATTTAGTAATATTAAACCACAATATATATAAAATATGTAAAATTCCTAAAGATTTTTAAGAGGAATTTTAAATAGTTAATTTTTTACAAATAATTATAATAAGATAATTAAGAACTTTCTTTTTATTAATAAATATCTAATCATTTACTATATTTATGCAAATAATCAGAGTATTAGAATATTAAACTAAATTTAATAGTAGATATTAAAGATCAATCATTGTAAATAATCTCACTATTTTTATTTTCGCTAATGTTATTATTATCTTCCAAATCCTCTGATCCTCTGCTGTTATTATAAACTATTTTTGGAAGTTCTTTGTATTTGGATTTTGAATCTAGTTGTTGTGTATTAACATGATTTTCTAAAATATTAGATTGCTGTATAGCATTAATACTTGCTGATTCTAATTCCAAAATATTAATCGCTATTGATTCTGCTGTAGATACTAAATTAGGTGAGTCACTTGTTTTAATATGGGGATGCTGAATTCTATCAAATAAAGCAGATGATATAAATTTGACATACGGTCTTTAAGTGTTTGGACTTCTAACCAAATTGCACTATCTATTCTTTCTTTCTGTATTTCTTCTAAATGTATTGATATCTTTTTTTTTGTATTTGTAATAGTTTCTCTCAGACAACAATACGTTATGCATAATATCATTGTCCTTTTCTCCTTTGACAAGTCTATATGCTGTATCTCATACATTCGCCATTGAATACGTGACCTACTTGTTCTTTTTAGTTTCTTTTTGTATATTTGATGATATTGACAAATCTGAATTATAATGAACTAAATAACCTAAAATGATTTTGTTATTATTCATATAGTAAAATTGTTTTTTATCTCTACTGATTGTTTCTGTAGAAGTGGTATCAAAATGTAATGATATTATATATATAAATGGATCATTCTTTAAATCAAAATTCTATTATAATTACATTATTTAGTAACTACGTTCAATTCTCAATTAACCAATAAATTCAATTACCTTACAATCATTTTGCCAATTAATGTTAATATTTGCATCAAACAAATCAAATTTTTTCATGTTTAGTCTCAGATATAATTACAAAGAATTCATATAATGTGAGGTTGCGTGTTCTAGTTATGGAACATATTTTTAAGGGAATGTGGGGATCAAAAGGTTCTGGGGATAGTCAATTTAGTCTTCCTTATGGTATTGCTGTTGATTCGGATGGTAATGTATATGTAGTAGATTTCGGGAATAGTAGAATCCAAAAATTTACCAATAAAGGAATATTTCTTGCAAAGTGGGGGTCACACGGTACTGGCAATGGGCAATTTAGAAGTCAAGTAGGCATCGCTATAGATTCCAATGATGATATTTACATTGCAGATGGTGGCAACGACAGAGTACAAAAGTTTACACGTACTGGTGATTTCATTACAGTATGGGGATCACGGGGTTCTGGTGATGGTCAATTTCGCGGTCCTACTGGCATTGCTGTAGAGTCTGATGATGATATATTAGTGGTAGAGGCTGATAATCATAGAGTCCAAAAATTTACCACTGATGGGCAATTCATTACAAAATGGGGATCACTTGGCTCTGATGATGGTGAATTTCAGAATCCTCATAGCATTGCTGTTGATTCCAATGATGATATTTACGTTACAGATCTTAGTAATGACTATGTACAAAAGTTTACACGTACTGGTGATTTTATTAGAAAATGGGGATCATCTGGGTCTGGGGATGGTCAATTTAGAGGTCCAAGAGGCATAGCATCATTTTCTGGAAATTCTATACTGGTTGTAGACCATCTTAATCACCGCATACAAGAGTTTTCCAGAGATGGTGATTTTATTACAAAATGGGGTTCACTAGGAGACCAACCAAGTGAATTCGCTCATCCAACTCGTGTAGCCATAAACAAAACGACTGATATGCATTACATAACTGACCAGTCCAACCATCGAATTCAGAGATTTCATTGGGACCAGGGGGAGCAGTAGACCCATTTCCTAATCAGAGTGAACCCCTCATTGCAATCTAGGAGTGATAAATATTAAGAATAACTGAAGATCATTGACAATAATTATACCTAATCAGAAGTACTTGAAAATAATTCCCTTCTTTTTAAAAAAAGGTTTTTACCATCAAAATGGTTTTCATTGCTATATTTTAGTTGAACCTGGTTGAGATAAAATTTAGAAATT
>JAICHH010000099.1 GCA_025922715.1 Nitrososphaeraceae archaeon | reverse complement strand
TCTATATGATTAGTGGTTAATCTTGAAAGAATAATAATTAATACAAAGTAGAAAGCCATGTTTAGAATTAACCAGCATAAAATTTCAGTTATCTAATAGATTCAGATTTCATTTTATTTTTAATCTTTGATAAATTTCTTTAACCATGACATATATTAGATGATATTCTTAATTTTCATCCTATGTTTAAAAAAGATTTTATAATTGGGTAAGCTTACACAGGAGAATAGTCAACTGTTTAAACATAACACTATATCTCCCAGTACATACCGAACTTATCTTGAGGTTACAACGGGATCTATCCATAAGATAAGATATTACCAAATGAATTTAGATTGAATGCAAAGTAACATATTGTATTATATGTCATCATATATCAACTTATTTCAAGTCATTATTAATTAATCCTTATTTAAATACGTAATTTTTAATTAATTCTAATTTGTAGTCTGCCTTGTGAACAGTAATTTACTTGGTAATTCAAACCAAACTCAGTAGAATTATAAAAGCTTTATATTTATCTTATTGATCTTCTGTATTATTTTATCCATAATTGATTTGAGAATGGAAATTGCAATCACTTGGAGAAAAATAGAGCCATGGTATAAAATTTTAACATATAGTAATAAATAATAATTAAACATACTCTTTTATTCTTGTTTGTGCATATGTTATTGAATATGAATAATATTCAACAAATTGGGAGGAGCTAGGTATATGTTTTTAGATATATTTATAATTGTCAGAGTTTTCAATATACTGTACACATGGTTGGAACACAATATAATAGATAATATTTTGAACTTTAGTAAGGTATTTGGAAATATGATAGTCTTGATTAGTGTGGTTATATTTCTACTAATACTTGCATATATTACAATAAAACATCTAAAGAAATTACCAAAGTTTTATTCAATAGATATCACAGATATTGATGGAAATAACATAATTTTAGAGGGAATAAGAACGAAATTTACAACATATGATGCTGCTAAAAGTTATTCAGAATTTTATCGTGATATATATAAGAGACAATACAAGTTCAGTGTAGTTGGTAGCAATAAAAGATATACTGTGGGATTTTTGGATGTTGTATCTCTGCCCCAGAAGGCTTTTAAAGCAAAGCGATATAACTCATAACTTTCTATTGCAGCCATAAACCTTGCTATATCTTAGGAGTGATTATCTTACAAATAATTGTGATTCATCATCTTTGTATACCTTTATCATGTCTTCAAAAGGTAAAACCGAATCTATAGGATTTAATTTTTGGAATCTCGTCTAATTTTTACCACTTTATTAGGCTATGGATTTATTCGTAATATATTGTCTGCCTTCAACTGGCCCAATCTGATAATATACTCGATAATTTAATGTTGGCTACACAGTTTTAGTATTCATCATTTTATAAATAGTAAAGGATAGCGTATTTATGGAATAATTCATCTGCTAATATCTTTTACCCTTTTTAGCTTTGATCTGAAATCCTCCATTCTGTCAGTGCAAATTTTGTATTTGTAATATCTGATAATGAGGAGACCAGTAAAGCCATCGCCATAAAACCAAATTTTATCTATACCTATCTTTTGCTTAGTTGTTAGGGCAAATAACTCCAGACAAATATATAAATAATTTTTATTCAATATTGTCAAAGTTATACTACTCTTCCTGTTGTTTTAAATTCTAAATGTTCTATCGATTGCTTATGATTACTATGATGAAATACAATCGAGATGACTGTTAATATCTTAAATTACTATTTATAATTTTAAATGAGTGAATATGGTTTAATTAAAAAATCTGAAATTAAATAAAAAAATCAGTAACGATAGTTATGGTAGATGTATTGGCTTATTCATTTCATGATTATATATTTCAATAGTGATACAAAACTGATGGCGATAAAATTTAAAATAGACTATAAATTAATTATAACAATTACAAAAAAGTAGTGATATTGGAAACTTTTACTAAAAGTTAAGTAATCAAGAATATTGTTGTGATACTAAATATTTTTGTTATAAATTATTTTTAATATATTATAATTAATCTTATATGAAATAATAATGATAGTTAAAAATTATTATAATATATCCATTGTATAAAGTTTATCAAAAATCAGAACAATAAATAAAATAATTGTAACTAATACAAGTATTCCGTTATATTGACAAATAGAAATTAGCAACTGATTTCTATTTCATACGCAAACGAATATTTTTTATTGCTTTAGGAATAAAATTTATTTTAAATGTTCTTTTCAACAGTTTCAATATATTTTTTATATGCCATAACTAGATTTTTATAGTATGTTATTACATTATCGTAAACTTTAACCAGCTCGGTATTTGATCTATAATCTGAAGTGTCTTTAATTAACTCGAGTTTTTTATCAATATTATTTATTTCACTTTCCAGATCTTCAACTTTCGTTTTAGCGTTTGAAATTTCATCCATTGGTGAGTCTATCGACATAATCTCACATTTAATATCAATTTATTTCTTTTATTATATAAATTTTCACCACCACATTTTTAATTCGTAATATAATAATTTGATGAAATGATAACTATTGTTCTACTATATTTAACCACTTGAATTAAGTCTTGTTTGCGACCATGAGTTAAAAAATATACTGAATGTAATACTCTTTTTTTGTAACATAAACTCAAATAATTCAGGAATTTGTAAAATATTAAATAATGATATTTTCATCTTAAAAAATTTCCTTTAGGTATCTAATTTTAATTCTATATCACTGTTTGGAGACATTTTCAGAATTAAAATAGAGTAATATAATAGATGAATAGTAAAATGTAAATTAGTGAGGCACTATCAATTTTTGTATTTCTGTTTTTAATTCATCAAGAAATACAGGCTTTTCTAAAATTTTGTCGATTTTCATAATATAGGATATTTCATATGGAATATCAGTTTTCGTATATGCACTAACAATTATTGTTTTTATTTTGTGATCAGTATCTTTTTCTCTTATTCTTTTTATAAAATCTAAGCCTGACATTTGCGGCATTCTATAATCAGTAATAACTACAGAACAATTATCTAGATTTTTATAAAAATATTCTAATGCTTTAACTGGATTATCAAACGAGATGATGTTATAACCATTGGATGTTAAGTATTCGCTAAATAAGTCAAGAACATCTTTTTCATCATCGACCAACAATATATAATAATTATTATTATTTGATATTTTAAAGAAACTCCATTAGTATTATATTATTGGTTAATTTATTATTAAATAGTTCTATTTCATTTCAATTTTAAAAAAGTGGGCAGTATATTAGATTTTGATATTGTATATTAATAAAGCTCTAAAAATAAATTATTTTGACCTTTATAACATACTCAAATATTTTTTCCCACTCATCCGTAGAATATGATTTTTAACTTTCACTCATTTTGTACATAGGTTTTCTATATCGGTTTTGTCAATTTATGCTATTGCAAAATTGTAGTCATACAATTTATGTTATTACTACTATTCTATTTTTAAAAACATAATCTTGAGGGTAAACTATAGAATAAGTTCGTTTGATTAAAGGGGCACCTACGATTTTATTTTTTTATGTTATAAACTTGATGTATTCGAATATTTTTTGATATGGAAGAAAAAAAATAAATACATATTAGGGTGGAGAACTTATTAGTTATGCTAATTTATTATAAATTTCGTCTATGAGATAAAGTATTAATTATCAAATCAAATATGATTCAATAGTTTAAATTGGTAATTTTGATTGGTATATTATAGTGAAAATGACTAGATAAAATCTATTTGATATAACTTAATAATTAAAGAGAACAAATTATATCAATTAAATATTCATTTAATCATTAATTATAATAATATAACTCAATTTATATAAGTTGTAAAATTAAAGACCACTATCAGTTGATACTAAACTTGCTAGTAGAACAGTCAACTACTTTTGATACATATTTTAGTTCCTATATATTATATAGAGTCTTAAGAAAATTAAGCCTTACTTTTAAATATATTTTTAAACAAGATAACCATGAACTTCAGTTATTATTATAAAAGATAAAGAGTAAACTGATAAAGTTTCTAATATCTCTTCTACAAAAATTAGAATAAGATATTAACTTAATATTACAAATCCCGTATGTAGGGTATCCGAATAAAAAATGAATATTCATTACTCAATTAAATCCTATCCATATAATAAAATTTTTCAATCATTAACAATAAATAATGTAATTTCTAAAAATGGATGTGAACAATAATTTTATCATTGTTTCATTAATGGTAATATTTACACTATGTATTACATTATCCTCTCTTATTGAGCTTAATGTAGAAGGACAGAGAGAAGATTTCACTGTTATTACTCCTAATCAATCTAATACCAGTAATGTAGAGAAATTTGAAATATATCAAAACTCACAATATGGGATAAAAATTGAATATCCTTCTAATTGGCTAAAGACCGAGCCAGGTTCTACTATTGGCATAGACCCTTATAAACAAATAAATGTTGTAACTTTTAGTTCTCCTCCTAATAATGACCCTGTGTTAATGGTTATAGTAGCAAATAAAACCGCAGGAACATTAACAGATTTTGCAAGTGAAGAAATTAACCAACATAGACTAATATATCCTGATTTTAATCTTTTAAAGTTAGGAAATATCAATCTAGATGATAATCCAGGATATAACTTTATCTTCAATGCTTCTGATGCAAATGGAAAATTTAATGCTGCACAGATATGGACTATTAAAGATAATAAATTATATTTACTTGTAAATACAGTAAGTGAACATCTATATCCTTTAACTTGGCCAACTTTACAAAGAATGATAAATTCATTTGAAATTATAAATTAGTTATCAATCTAATTTAGAGTTCATTGTGAATCATAGGAAACTGAAAATATCAGTTTTCATATTTATAACTAAATATTCTAGTAAAACAAGTATAAGAAAAATATGAGGACATTATCTCGATTTTTATTAAAAATACATTCAAAAGGTAATTTTGGGTTTATTATTTGAAATGTATATGAAAAGAAAAAGTATTAATAATTTATAATAAAAAATATTCTCTTCACCAACTACAATAAATATGCCATTATTTATTGCTATCAACAACCTAAGAATATTCAATTTTTTAGTGTTAGTATATATGTAGTCATTGTGACTATACACCCTTAATTACAAAACATTAGAAGACTCAAAGACCTATGAAATAAAACCCTGTTAATCTATAAAGGGATTATATTGGATGACTCTGAGGGAATCTATTTCTATCAAACAACAGCATTCTAATACCTAGACATAATCTCTATAACAAAAATATCATTATTATTGCAATAATAACAGTAATTGCAAGCCATATTTATTATAAATTATGTATCAATAATGTGTCACAGATTATTACTTAATGGTTTCTCTTTTGTTAGATTTAGCATAAGCATGCATTATTAATTGCAATAATGGCAAAAAAACCAAAACCTATTCAGTTAAATACCAAATTGGTCAGTTAGTGATTCTGAATACTAAGATGGTTATTATTCTTTAGTAGTAGTTTGTAATAATTCTTCCATCTCGTTATGTTTTTTGAGATAGTTTAATCCTTTTTCTGTAGTCTTGAACATTTGCGTGCCATCTAGAAATTCTATTAGGTTATTTTCGATTAATATAGAAAGATATTCTTTTAATTGCCCATAACTTAGAAAAGCTCTATACATAATTTTTGTCTTGGTTGCTCCGCCATTAGCTGAGTCGAGGATATTACCTACTATTTCTGTTCTGCTTCTATTTTTCATTTATATGACAACCTCAAAATACATATTTCGTCTAGTTATAACTTGTAAGCCATCATATATATCGGTTTTCGTTACTATACTATTATAAATAATATTATCATATTATACCGTTAGTTTATAAAATTAGTACTTGACTCCTGATTTATTTTATTTTATTTTATTGATTATACAAACAATCTTAATATGACCTTTTGTTTTTAATTTAACGAGTGAGCAATAATGAAAAGGGATTACCAGAGAAATCACCTGATAAATTCAAAAAAATAAAAGATTATGGAATTCCACTGGGAGTTATGGCTATATCACTTGTTATAATTTATATATTATGGGCTTCCTTCGGATATATAGGACCTTCATTTTCTAATCAAGTTTTATCAAATCAGCAAGAAGAACTTCGAGAAAAATATAATTTGCCTTCTTTAGAAGGTGAAGATAATAGTGGTACTAGTGAAGTTCCTCCTTCTCTTCGTGAGGTATTGGAGTCAAATACAACACAAACTTCCACTCCACAAAATAACCAAGCAACAACGACAACAGGAAATGTTACACCAGGATCAGCTCAAGGAGGACAATCAGCACCAACAGCAGCAGTAGGAGGTGTTACATTAACAATCCTTGAAGGTTCATCCATACAGGGAACCCCCGACTATGACCCAGATGAACTAACAGTCAAAAAAGGTGATAAAATACTTGTTGACAATGTAGATACAATGCCCCATACTGTTACCAATGGTGAAAGTGGGTCTGACCCAAATTCTGGCAAACTATTTGATACCGGTATAATAAACGGTGGTGCTTCAGCTGAACTGGATACAGCAACTATTGATGCAGGGACACATCCATACTATTGCATGGTACAT
>JAICHH010000098.1 GCA_025922715.1 Nitrososphaeraceae archaeon | reverse complement strand
TGTTCTTAATATCGCCTTGTAACAATCTAAAATTACTCAGAAAAAAAACAATCATCTCACTTTACTCTTGATAATAGCTTTAGCAAAATAATAACAATTACCATTGAATCAAAAAAAAAGAGAAAAGGTGGGAAGGCGAGAAAGAAGAAAAATATCAGTTTAATCTATTATATAATATATCGTGTGTTTAGAATTAGTAATGGAAACTTCTAACAGTAAGATTATAGGATTGGACACAGTTACTGCTGATAATAAGAGTTTAGGAAAGGTAATTGCAATTGATAATAAAAAGAAAGACCATTATTTTATAGTATTAAAAAAAGGTGTGTTAAAAGATGAAGAATTTCATATCCCTATCAATTCAATAACTCAAATTTCAGATCAGGAATCTAAAATTATCATAAATTTAAACGAAGATGAAGTAAAACATGGTTACGAGCTTTTAAACGCAAGTAATCCTTCTTCTGATTTAATTAGTGGAAAATCAAATTCTTCGTTTTCAGTACCTTTTAAAAAAGAAAAAATAAAGTATGAGTCTCTTTCTCACAATTTAGAAGAAGAATCTAAACCTGAAAAATCAGAAGAGCCACTAACGGATAAATATATCTGTGATATGTGTCAAGACCAATTTAAAGACATTTCCCAATTTGAGTTACATCGAAAGAATAAGCATTCTGGTCCAGTAGGGATTTAATAGGTGTACTAAGAATCCATTTTGGTGAATGAAACAAATATGACTCAATTTAACAAACTTTTTATTGAATGTATATCTGAATGGTCAAAAAAAGCAGAACAGTGTGACAGTAATGAATGCCTGGAAGATTGTAAAAAAGGATTATTGGAGAGTCTAGATAAAATTTTTCCTTATTCTAAGGACATAGCACTTGAAGTAGATAAAATAAACTATATCCTTTCCTCTATGTTTTTTTTAGCAAATAGATTAGCAAAAGCAACCATTGGTTTGGCAGAATTGGATAAATCATTAGAAAATCTTAAGCAAGTGTGTAAAGTTAGCCTTGAAAAAAAGGAGAATAATGAGACTTATAATAAATTTGTTCATGATTTAAATGAGATACTGGAAAAGTATTTCTAATATTTGTGATATAATCTTGACTTGGAAAGTAAAAAAGCTCCTTTCAAACTATAGTATATTCTCCATACGAGTACATATAAATAAAATAAAAAAATAAAAAAATGAATTTATTTATTTTTAGATTTACAATTATTATTGTATAAGGTAGAATATATACTATATATGAGAATCGTTATTATTATTATTGAATCTAAATAATATAATTTCAATAATCATAAACCCTTCAATTTAAAAATAAACTACTACTACTACTACTACTACTACCACTACTACTACTACTACCACCCTAGATCTATTGTTGATAATTTGAAATAAAAATTTTCAATTTGTTCAAGTCTAAAGATTCATGTAACTCCAGTCAGAGAGGTCGTAAAAATAAATTTTGAATTCCATCTTGTCTTTTTTCTTGACTGACAGATTAATGGTATCATTATTTATGATTTTTTTATCATGATCTACAAATGGAAAGATTGGTTGTAGCGTCGCAACTACTGGATGAGCACCGTCGGTGAATGATTTGCTTTTCAGTTTAGTAATGGCTGAGCCTTTTATTCGAGGTAACTTTGAACTGGCTTTTATTTGTATATATAACAAAATTAGATCCTTTTTTGCCATTAGATCGGCTGGCCCCCTACTACCTTTTGATAATTTAACTTCCCATCCTTTGGAAAGAAGATAAAGAGCAATAATGAATTCTGCATCTTTTCCAAATTGACTGGGTGAATAAGATTTTTTATTCAATAGTTTATGTGATAAAATAAAACTATACTATCATATTATAGTATCTTATAATAAAATTTTATTATAGATTTCTGATTGTTAATTTTTTAATTATACTCTTCCTCCTTTTCCTCAGTGTTGCAATTGTTGCGTCTTTGAATACGCAAGACGCATTTTGAGTTTGTCTAGGAGAAATGTGTCTCATAGTTAAAGAAGAGTGCCAGACATAGTGAATTGAAAGTAAAAATATGAAACAAAACTATCTTATCTTATTTAATGAAACGTTTACCACAATTATTTTCTTACTAAATTATATTAATTATGTTAACTAAAAAAAATAAGAGTTGTGATATTAAAACTTTTTTTTATTATTTATTTAACGCATTTTTTTATCATATTTCATTTTATCATATTTCTGTTTATAGCCGTCTTTGTATTTATCTCCCATATCTTTGCCCATCTTTTTATGGTCATAATCTGAATATGTTATTTCTTCTTGATACAAAATACTACCATTTCCAGGATCTACCAAGACTTTATATTTTTTCATATCTTCACCTATTATCTTCATTTTATATACTAAATATCCATGTGCTTCTGTCAATTCTACTTCTTTGACTGTCGAGTTTTGGCCTACACTATTTTGTGCTGTTGTTATTGCATCAATTATATTGACAGTGACTTTAGATTTCAATGCTTCAGCAACAGCTTTATCAACATCTATTGTTCCTGTCAAATTTACTTTCTTCTGCATTTGTGAAGTATCGTTAGTGGTAGTAGCAGTAGTAGACATATCTTGTGCAGAAATATTAGATATTCCTGTAAATCCCATTGCTGCTATTACTCCAGCAAGTATACCAAATAAAATATTTTTAGAAATTCCATTATTTGCTCTATTCTTATTGATGTCTTTTGTTGTTGACATAGGAATAAATAATATATAGATAATTTTTAAAGTTGGCTAAACATTGGCAGTTAACAATGTTATTTTAGGTATAATTGATTTATTTTTTTATTTATTTATTTATTCCAGATCAATTTTTTTATCTATTTCTTCTTGTTGTTTTTTAAATTTGTTATATCTTTTTCCCCAGGAGGATAAAATGATATATTGTCGAATTCCTAAAATTATCCATATAATTGAAAGAATAAATGTGATTAAACGAATTTCTTTTTTATGTAAATTAGGTTGAGATTCGTCGCTTATTAATCTTAATTCATTTTGAGATAGTTCATCAATTCTGTTGATTGTTTGTTTGTAGTCTTCAGAGTTTAGTAATGATTGTAACTTGTTTTGTCCTTCAGAAGATTCAAAGTTTTCTAATTGAACCATCTGGTTTTTCAATTTTTGTGATAACAAATTAAATTCTTGTATATTCGCCTTGAGTTCTCCACGATCAATTTTTGGGTCTTCAAAAGTATACATAAAAATAATTATAGTAGTAACAGGAAGAATCATCATACTAAAGAACATAAATACAAAAATCTTTCGCGTATGGTTTAACTCCTTCATAATTCTATCCATAATTTGAAAAATACTGCTACTGCTATTACCATTATCATCAGAGGAGGGACTATTACTTTGTCTTCCAGTATTATCTTCATTTGACATAGATGGACTAGCTCACCAAAATCCTCTTAAATTCTTTAATTAACAATGTTATTCATCATCTTTCCCTTCCTTTTTATTCCTTGGAAACATTTCTTCATATGGATCAAGAACCATTTTACAAAATTCCTTACCTTTTTCTGTTATTTTATAATTTACAATGATTTTACTTCCCCATAAATTTTCATTTTTCTCAATCAATCCTTTTGTTGACATTTCATCAATAATTTTTTTATGTTTTGCTAAATTTAACCCACAATAACTAAGAAGTTTAGTTTGATTTAGTTCACCATACTCCGCAAGGAGAACTAAGATATCCTTTCTGATAAAGGTTTTATCTCTGTACTCGTGGATCAATTTTCGCTCCCTCTATTAAACAAATTCAAATTTGTTTAAGTAATTTTTATTGATAAGACTGAATAACAACAACTACCTAATAATCAATTCGGTGATATATTATATTTATTACATATTTCTATCCATAAAATGTTACACTATCTTTTAATGTAAATTACTGTTTTATTTAGACATATTTATGTAAGAATTCTAATGTTTTTTGCCACGCGTGGGCAGTCTCCTTCGGAGCATAATCATCCCCAGATGGATTTGCGAATGCATGTCCAACTCCTTGGTAGATGTATATCTCATTGGGAAGTCCTTGGCTATTTACGACATTTCCAAAATCTTTGATTTCATTGACAGAAATAGATTTATCTTGGTCACCAATATTCCTAATACTGGCATTTTATTTTAACCACCTCTTTTTTATCGAAACCCAGATTCCCGTAGTATACTACTGTTGCAGCTAAAGGGTAATCTGGTTCAGAATTGATTGCTAGTTGAAGAGATTGTCCACCACCACAAAAACACCAACCTAATGATGCTATTTTCGATGAGTTTACGTAATCTAAGGAGGCAAGATACCTCACGGTAGACTGAAGATTACTTATTGCTTCTGAGCTATTTTTGGCTACTTTAGTCACTAAAGTCTCATTACCTAAGTTAAGAATAATATTTAACTTTTCAACAATTGGTGAATATTAAAAATTTATTGTTCAATAAGGAAGACACGATTATATATGTAATTAATTAATAGAGATAATATAATTTAAGAATAATAATATAATAGTTATTTAGGTTTTTTAAAAAATCTAATACATATCTTGAATCTCTCAAGATATATTAAAATAAATTTATTATTTGATCTAAATATATTTGATGAAGAAAGGATTTGAGTATGTCTCTATTTCTATCCATCATTGCAACAAAAGCCGCATTCGCATTTTCGATCTCCAAAGCATTCACATACTACTGATTTTATATTATTTTTACTCATAACTAATTACTAATTTATAGTTATTTAAAGACGAGTCAAGTAATATTATGCAAATTAATAAAAATTAGTTAAAATTATAGATTTACTTGAAAATTCTAGAATTTAAGTATAAAGAAATTTGCATTATATTTAAAGATTATCTAAAGCTTTGGATTAAATTTTTATAAATATTATACTTTTTTCAATTTATATGGATCATATGTTTTCGCGTTATGCCAGGTCTCTATGAAAAAATCATAACACCACTCATGAAATAATCCATTATCCATAGAAATATCATTACACAATATAAAATTCATATCTACCTGCCCTTGGGTTTGTGGAAACATAACTAATGCCTGCTTTTCAGTTAAAACTATTCCCAGATTTGTTCTGGTAACCATCCTTCTTTCTATCCTTCCTTTTTGTAATAATTGACTGTACCCTTCTCTTTTTAAAAATTCTTCACTTTTTTTTGGAATAAGGGCATCAATAGGAAGAATATGTTTTAATTTTAGTTCTTTTTCTTTTACAAGTGGAATTGCAGTATGTATGAGATCAAGGGGGACCTGGGGCAAGATACTATAAATATATTTTTCACAATTTTGGTACATTCTTTTTATGTATTCTATAACAGCAACAAATCCAGCAATAAATTCACTTTTTTCTAAAGCTCCTATCCGTTGAATAAATTTTATAGGAATATCATGAAAATTATGTTCAGAAAAAAATTTTTTATGTTTTGAGAGGAAATTAATAGCAGAAATATTCTTGATTAGCATATCTCCAAAGATAGTCAATGAAAAATATCCTTTGAAATCTTTTTCAATTACATTTGAATTCATCAATCTATTTAAATTTCGATGCGTTTCTTGCTTAGTAACCTTTAATTCCTTTGCAATTTCTGATAATGTTTTTTGATTCTGAGAAATAATATATAATATAGCCAATCGTTGTGAATTGGCTAATGATGAAAAAATATCTTCTGTTTCTTCAAATACGGAATAATTAAAGATAACCTTTCCTTCTTCTTCTCCTTCTTCTCCTTCGTCTTTCTCTTTCATCAATTGCAATTATATTTATAAAGCATAAGATATCTACCTTACTAGTAGCAGTAATAATATATCTAGTTATAAAGAGAGTTTTTCAACAAGTTCTATCAAATTTCATTTAATCGTTATCCTCAAAAAGCATTTGTAAAAGAATTATAAATTATGGTTAATATGATATAAGGAAATATTTGAATAAAAATTATATTATCTTTGATTACCCTTCTATTGATTAAGCAATTAGTTAACCCTATGAACAAATATTTGTTTTGGTTAATGGAAACAAAAGATATGATCTTCCTAGCTTTCACTGCACAATAGAATTGAATCAACTCTTGCAGATGAGTCAAAATGAAATAAAATCCACAAGGTATATAGTACTATGTCTTCTTTGAATTTATGATTTATACAAAGACATTATTTATTTTATATTATAAGATCTATATTTTCTTCTGTTGAGGAGTAGATATACATGTATCTATGGAAGATCCCAATTTTGCACTAGATTTGGAATTGTAAATTTTTTTTATAAATAATTACATCAACAAATCAATTTGATATTTATGTAAACTATGTATATTATATTTTTCAAAACATAGAAAAAATTAATAACTTTTTAAAAAAATCGTAGATGAAGCTAAAATCCTTGTTGAGGAGGAGTTTTCTGCCTAACTAACTAAGGCTTCCTGGCTTTTATTAGTACAAGAATAGCAACAGCTCCCATCATTCCTCCCAGAATTAAGAGTACCTGTATTGGGAATCCTCCAGTTGCAGTAGCAGTTCCTGATGGTCCTTGTGGACTAACAAAAGCTATTTCTGCATTGTTGATCTTCTTAACTTGAGCAAACCCCGCTACTTGTATCTGTGAGCTGGGTGGTGGATCAGATGTTCTTATATTAACCTTTGAATCATCTATGGTAGCAGATACTGAAGTTTCTTTAGCA
>JAICHH010000097.1 GCA_025922715.1 Nitrososphaeraceae archaeon | reverse complement strand
CTTTTATAAATCTTTTTTTCTATATTTTACAGATTTACGAAATTCGAGTTTAATAAATATTATAGGTATTTAGTGGATGACTTCTCTAAAAGATGGAGTATATGATATAGTTAAATTAATTCAATAGTATTTTTATCATACTAATGAGATCTCGATTCAATAAGAATTAATTAATTTTATTATTCTAGTAAAACTCATTAGATATGTATAAAAATAGAAAAAAGGAATATGTAATTTCTCTAATATGCAAATTGAATAATTGAGTATTTTATCATTTAGGTTTTTCAAGAAATGAGTAATATTAAATTTTTTTTAAATTTATAGAATGGTCTTAAAATTTGATACAATATAGCAATCTAAAAGCTTGAAAGATCAAATAAATAGGTTATTATAACGAGATTTTAAACTTAATACGTCAGTTGGAATTCTATTATATTGATATTCAAATTAATTAAGAATTTAACTTTAATGAGAATCTTGAGATTTATCAAAAATCTGAGATTACATATCATTAATTCCAAAAATTTGAAAACATATATTACATTTAAATTTCTCTTTACCAGGATTATTAGAAATAACCTCTAATTGACTTTTGGTCCTACATCTCGGGCATTTTCCATAGACAGTTTTTCGGGCTATAAGAATTTTTTTATTTAGCTCTAATATATATCATAAGTAAAAATAAAATATAAAAATACTATCTTGCAAAAAATTTGTCTATACTTTTTACAAACTATACGTAAGACATTATTTTTCATAAACCAAATAAATATTTGTAGGAAGTTAAAAGGTATTTAGTTTCTTTGCTATAGTCAAATATTTTGTTGCTTCTGAATTCATTCCCAGCTTTTCAAGAGCTTTTCCTTTTCCATAATAAGCATCTACGTAATCAGGATTTATCCTTATTACCTGATCATAGCATTTTATTGCTTCCTCATACCTTTCTAGACAATCAAGTGAATAACCTTTTCCATAATATGCAGTTACATATTCACTATTTCTATAAATTACTTCATCATAATAAATAATTGCTTCTTCATATTTACCTAGACTACCAAGTGCAACTGCCTTATTATAATAGGCGTCAACAAAGTCAGGATCCATTCTTAATACTTGATCATAACATTCTATTGCTTCCACATATTGTGAAACATTTGCTAATGTAATTCCTTTATTGTAATAAGTCTTGGGAACACCAGAGTCTACGTTAATGGCTGTATCATAATAGTAGAGTGCATCATCATACCTACCTAATCCTGCCAGTGCAACACCTTTATTATTTAAGGCATTAATATCATATGGTTTTATACTTAATGTCAGATCATAGTAGTATATGGCATCTTCATATTGCCCTAGACTGGCAAGTGCAACACCTTTATTGGTTAAAGCATTGATGTCGTCGGGTTTTATACTTAATGCTAGATCATAGTAATAAAGGGCATCTTTGGCTTTATTACTATTAGCTAATGCAACACCTTTATTATTTAAGGCACGTATATCATCTGGATTGGTTTGCAAAACTTTTTCGTAAGATTCAGCAGCTTTCTCATAAAGGCCAATTTTGTTTAAAGAATATCCTTTTTCATTTAAAGCATTAATATTCCTAGGTTTAATAATTAATGCTTGGTCAAAGGATTTTACTGCGTCATGGTATTTTTCTAGATTGTTAAGTGCAAGACCCTTTCTATACCATGCTTCAAAATAATTTTTATCAAGATTCAATGCTTGGTCAAAGGATTTTACTGCGTCATTGTATTTCTGCGCTAATTCGAAGAAGAATCCTTTCTCATAATATAATTTAGGATCATCTGGATTGACCATTAAGAGTTTGTCTATAAGTTCAAGAGCTTTTTCGTATTCTATCAATTCATTAGAGGGTAACTCGTTCATTGAATACGAGGATTTGTCATCTTTTTCGGTAAATAAAGGCTCTTCTTCCAGAATATCCTTGGGCTGCTCTCTGTCATTATTATTATTTAATCCATCTATTTGATCCTTCAATAATAATACTATAATCTAAATATCCGTATTTAAGCACACCTATATTCTGCCAAATTTAATACATTGATCCTTAAAATAGGCTTTAAACTTTGATGGGAAAATATAAATGTTTTTACAATGGTGTATATATCAATAATACACATTTTTGGATCTTAATTTGTTGTTATTGTAAGTCTTCTCTTTTTATTATTGTTCTTGATATTCATGGATGTTATGATTGTAATAAATTTAATATTCGTTGGTACCGAAATATTCTATTAGTCGTTTTGTGATAGCTATTTATAAAAAAGAAGAATTTACTTAATTACTCTCGCCACCTCTATCACTAATATTTATGTTAACTTTTCTTCTTCTTGGATAATCGTTTTTAAAAAAGGTATGAAGAAGGATTATGGGACTTCTAAAGATATTGTTATCAAGATAATTTACTGTATATTCTTATAAAGATGTTGCCTCTTAACGAATCTAGAGAAGCTCCTTTTAGTATTAAAAATCTATCAATTATATTTCTAAATCTTTTACTGTTGAATTCAGGAACATATTTATAAAATCACTTTACATCTGTAAGTATAAACCTGTTAAATCAAAATACAACAGGCTTAATTTTCCAAGTTTATAATATATGATAAACCTACATATATTGGCAAAGAGAATAATATTACAATACACCTATAATATAGTAATGATTACATTCCTTATTGTAATACTTATAACTTTAAGGAATAATAACACAATAAATTTATTCTTCTAAATAGTATATATTTGACAAAAAACATATAAATTTATGAAAATCTCAGCGATACTTTCCGATTATGATGGAACTCTTTGTCCTACCTCTTCTATAACTTTAAGTAATTCTCTTCCAGAAGATCTTCATAATATCTTACTTGATATTTCGAAATTTATTCCTGTTTGCATAGTATCAAGCAAGGACTTTCACTTTTTAGATTCATGTGTTAACTTTGCTGTCATTATTTCTTCTATAATGGGTCTTGAAACCTTTCTTTTCCAAAAAAATACTGAAGAATTTAACTATAACTTCAATTACGAAGAGAGTTCTGATTCAATAGATTTTAAAAATGGAATTACACACACTAATTTACATAGATATGGTATTAAACAAAAAGAAAAATTAATTGAAAATTCAGACATGATAGAAGATTTAACTTCAGTAATTGCTAACAAATTTCATGATATAAAAATCTTAAGAAAATATACCCATAAAGAGAAGATACTCGCAGGAGTTTCTTTTGACTATAGACATTTATTAAAATGGGAAAATTATAAAATGAATATTGAACCTCGAATCACTGATAAAATTTATGAATATATAAAAAAAAATTCGCCCTCAACTAATACTTTACATATCCAAACTTATTTAACACACCCTTTTTTAGACATCTATTCTATCCCTTGTAATAAAGGGAACGTTGTAACGGAAGTGCGCAAAATATTAAATTTAGGTAGTAATAAAAACATTCTTTATTTAGGAGATTCAGAAAATGACAATCCTGCTTTTAGAAAAGCAGATCTTTCAATTAATATAAAATCTGATGATAGAATAAATACAAAATTGGATTCACATTATAGTCTTGAATTTAATGAATTAAGCTATTTTCTTATAAAATTATATAAGGAAGATTTCAATTTTACTTCTATGTCAATTTAAAAAGTTAAATTAAATATTATAGTATAGAATAAATAAATTAAACTTAAAATTAACCTAAAATATTACTCCTATAAGGTCAAGAATATACATACTCTTAACAATATCTATACCCTACCATAACTTTATAATTTCATTTTCGATTTTGTAATAATAAAAGATTCGAGATCACAAAATTATAATTTTATTTGTCTAAAAATTTCATTACTGATTTAGTGAAAACCTCTGTTTTTTCCAGATGAGGGTAGTGTCCACATTGGTCCAGTATAACAATTTTACTATTTGGAATTTTAAACTTTTTTGCATATCGTACTGGGATTAATTTATCATATCTTCCCCAAATAATTAAAGTAGGAATGTCAATTTTTAACCGATCCTTCAAATTTGGATGATCATTAAATCCCATTAAGGTAGACATAAACGCATACTTTGAATTTTGTAAGTTCATCCTATTAATGAAATCGAGAATAGATTCCTCGGTATTGATTGTTGAATCATATACCATTTCTTTATATGCCCTCAAAACATTTTCATAGGTAGGATATAATGCCGCAGAAATATAATGTTTCAGAGTGGCTGAAACATATCTCATCATGCCAGCAGGAGAGACTAGAATTAACTTTTTAACCATATTGTTATATTTTATAGCGAATTCTAAAGCAAGTAATCCTCCAAAGGATGATCCCATGATAATAACATCAGATATATTTAAGATATTTAGAAATTTTTTTAAGAAATCAATAAAAAAATCTACTGTATATTCTACATGTGGTTTTTCACTATAGCCGAATCCAATAATATCAGGAATAATTAGCCTATACTTTGATGACAAAGATGGAATGATTTTTGTCCATCTCTCAGCTGATCCTCCTAACCCATGTAAAAGTAAAATAGTAGGTCGATCCGAACTACAATTAAAGATATCATAATACCGTATGAAATATTTATCAACCTCTACATTCTTACTTAAATGGACATTAACCAAATATCATGTTTATTGATATGGACTGATATTTAATTCCAATGCTAAATAAACTATAATCATTTTTTTAAAGGAGGTGGAATATTACTTATTTTAAATATTTTGCCTAATTAAAAATATTCATAGATCCAAGAAAATTATATTATAATAAGATTAAAATTTTATTACCATTTAATGTATTAATAAGTTTTACTATTACTATTATGATTTAATTAAAAGAATCTGAAAGTTTTTTACCACCGTAATGTCAATGATAAATTTTTTTTCTAAATACTAAATATTCTAACATTTATTTATACTTGAATTAAACTCATTACCGTTAAACGCGTGAGCTGTGAATTCATGTACGAATGAGATTGAACGAAGATTATAAGATTTATAGAATCTCAAAACTGTAAGAGCGTCACAAATTGTGTTTTCTTAATATATGGCTAACAAATTATAATCAGAGTAAATATTCACTTTTATGGTCTTTGATCCTGTTTTGGAATTTTTCACTTATTATTAGAAATGTATGTTTACAAATCTTTATATTTATAAATTAAATCATCCTATATTTCTCTAAATCTATTATATAAACACGATCTCTGAATTGTTTTATTGAGTTCAATCATTTTTCATTCAAGTTTTTGGATACAAAAATATTAACTAATTTCTATTGATTGTATTTTTATTTTTAATTTGTGGGGATGATATAGCTAGTTCCTTTTCTACCATATTTTGAATTATTTCTTGCAAATTAGTTTTAAAGTTGTGTACTGAAAAAATATTAGGGAATTTGCTGAGTTTTAATCTGTCCTCAACTGATATTTTCATTGCATCAATTATTATTTTTACAGCCTCTTCTTCACTTTTAAAATGGAACCGCGCTGGAACAAATTCAGTATTTCCTCCTTTGAATGGAACAACGGGAATTAATCCAGCACTCATTCCTTCTGCTACAGATATACCAAATGGTTCCTCTAAGGTTGGATGTAATAAAATCTTTGATCTTGCCATTAATTTTAAAACATTATTAAGTGGAACGTTTAACTGTAATTTTACATTCGCATTTAATCTATAGATGCCTATTAGAGATTGTAAATATCTATAATAGTCATAATTATCTGAAAGTATATTTCCAATAATAATCATTTTAAAATCTGGAATGAATTTGTATAAGTTTCGTGCTATTTTAATAGCTGTTTCTATTTTTTTATCTGGACTATACCTTGCGATAACAATTATTGTATTCTCTCTTGCTGTATTGTTCAAAGCAACCTTGCTGTAAGTTTCGATATCAACAGGTGGATTTAGTATAGAGAAAACTACTTTTCCATAGTAATTTTCTATTGCCTGCTTGCTAAATTGAGAGTTTGTTACAATTATTGTATTTCTCATCATAAGATCATAAGTTGATAATATCTTGTATAGTAATTCTTTTTCTTTCAAATGGAAGTTACGTTCATGATCAAGGGTACTATTCTGTAGAAATTTGAATAAAAATTTTTTATAAGATCCATGATGGATCAATCTAGGAGTTAGAGGATAATGGCAATATGTAATTATCTTTGATTTTAATGTTCTATGGTTATTAGAATTATAATATGGTAAGATATCTCCATGAGCATTTATTATTAATGTATATTTTTCTTCTTCTTTAAATGATATTTGTTTCCTATTGTCATTTCCGTTTTCAAATAAGCCAAAAACATTGGATAGATCTATTTTTTTTATTTTTTCTATTTTTAAGGAAAATTGTCCATACCATTTCTTAATTTTATTCCAATCAGGAGTTGTTATAGTTTCTAAATCAATATTAAAACCCATTTCATTTAATGCCTCCATCATAGTTATGGTTAGGCGTTCACTTCCGCCACCAGCATTTAGGTCTTCATGGATAATTTTAATATTGTTCTTCATGATATTAATAATACAATAAAATATATTAACTAGAATTGTTAAATCGGAAATTATTACCTTATTAATTGTGCTCTTATACAATGTTTCCTCTTATGGTCAATAATGTTAAATAATATCTGTCAGCTATTTTTTTCTTAAAATTTATGATAACTTACAATGAGTCAAATTAAATTTTCTATTGTCTATATACACTTTGG
>JAICHH010000096.1 GCA_025922715.1 Nitrososphaeraceae archaeon | reverse complement strand
TAATATAACCCACCACCAATAGGATAAGATAACCCACCACAAATAGGATAAGATAACCCACCACCAATAGTATAAGATAACCCACCACCAATAGTAGAAGATAACCCACCACCAATAGGAGAAGATAACCCACCACCAATAGGAGAAGATAACTCAGAATCTTCCAAGGATAATAATAATATCAAAGATAAAATCAATTCTGAATTTGAAAAAATTACTAAAATCATCAGCAAGACTAAGAACAAAGTAATTGTCAAAGATGATAGTGATTCTGAAAAAGAAATTATAATTGTTAGTGATACAACTTGTCCCACCCAATCAGAAACTATTCAATTAAACGGAATTATTGATCCAAAAGGAATAAGGTTATTAGCTAACTTTTATCCATGTATAATACAAAATGGTGGAATTACTATGAGTATACCTGAGTCTCCACATCTAAATCTGGCTGTAATCTATATCGACAATAACATTGACAATCATGCTGGAACATTGATCAGCCCATCAAAAATTCAAAGTCTTGATAAAAATCAAGGTTTATTTTCAATCGAATTAGATAAACAAATGAAAGGAAATGACCCAATCACAGGAGAATTAACTACATTAGAGAAAATTAATGGACTTGCCTTGTACAATAATGGCAATGACCCCATTGAATTTAAAGAGGGTAGTAGTATTGCATTAACAGCCACCTTCACCAAATAACTTCACCATTAACATTTAGCATAGCAATTTTCTTTCAACCAAGCTACTGTAATAATTCCCTGTTAATGTGGTATCTCTTTAAAAATCGTATGTAGGATAAAATTTAGTTCTTGATTAAAATACGCTACGCATGAAACTATATATTATTAATTTTTTGGAACCTAAATGAATTTATTAACAAAAATTTGTAATCATTTTAGAACAAAACTTATGAAAATATATTATGATTTAGAGGCGACATCTGAATTAGAAATAGATGAAAATAACAATTCCAGTATAGAAACACACGCTGGATATACAAGTTTTATCTTATACAATAGACTGGGTTATTGTTGTAATGATTTAGAAGATACTTTTTTAATAGATTTAGAAGATCCTGAATATTTTGAATATGATGATATCGAGGTTATGAAAGAACCAAATGTGGTTTTTATCATTGTTAATAGCATAGGACATACAAAGTTAGGTGATGACAAGAAAGGATTTAAGTTTTGTCCATTTTGTGGTGAAAAATTTAATTTACAAAGGATTCATGGAGATGAAATTAAAAACTAAATGAACTATAAAACCTATCATTATAACTTTTTACATATTTTATCCTACATATACTATCTTAGTAAATCTTTTTATTATCTAATATAATAATATTCTCACATTTATAGGCTGATAAAATTATTAATATTATCCATATTTTATCGTCATATTAAGTGCTTATCTAAATTTAGCTACAATCATTAGAACTAAGTTTCCTTTTTATTGTTATTCAAAGCCAATTATGATTCTATTTATAAGATGTGTTAGAATAACTGCTGGATTCAGATTATGAAAAAATTGATCACATCTCGAACAAGTTTCATATATCGGTTTACAGTTTCAAATACAAACACCATAATTCTTTATTATTTTTCATAGTAAATTGAAAGTTGAATTAGGAGTAATGATAAAATAAAATTAGTGCCAAGTATTTGATTTTTCTCAATACTTTAGTTGTTAATAATATTTTTAAAAAGGTATGGTACACATGAGATATATAAATCGATAAAAATTAATTGATTACATCACATTCCGTAACTCTACCCCTTGTATGTAATTGTTATAACATAACAAAATCTGCTACATGTAATATTAATTGATCCCTCTAAACACAAATTTGACCATTTTTCATAATCTTAGTCTGTTGGATTTGATAACATTTATGTTTTAAACATTAAATATTGAGGCTTTTCTCCACTATTCCTTCATCTAATTCGATTTTAACAATAAAAAAATGACTACTATAAATATCGAAAATTTATTAATATATATATTACAACGATGAAATCGTTATCTTAATATGGATTAATAAATGAGACAATAAAGGCAAAGTGATTGAAAGTAAACTTAGAAACACCTAATTTAAATACGTGTATGAAAAAGCGACACCCGTATGATAGGGTACCAATATAAGTGACACCAACTTCTCAATATTGTAAATAAAATTTAATCATAGTTTGGTAATAGCAGGTAAGGCTGATGTCCTAATTCTCTTTTGTATAATGATGTATCAGTAAATTAAAATAAAGGAAAATAAGAGAAATCAAAGTAACAAGGAAGAGTTATGGATTAATAGACCAATGTCCAAACTGCCTGGATAATTTATAAAATCATTCTCAAAAAAAGAGGCTTAAGACAAAGTGTTAGATGTTTTGATATTAATACTAGTCTACTAAATCCGAAAATGAAAAGAAATAGATAGAGGAATGACTCGATGTCCAGAGTCTGATATTATAATTAGGTTCGACCAATTAATATCTCATTTTTATAAAATTAAATTTGTAAAAGAAACTTATTAATATGTAATAAACTAATTAGAGTCAATGCAAAGATTGAAAATAAGTACAACTACGTTTACTTTTTTAATTGTACTTGGAACATTAATTAGCATAACTCCTAATTTTCTCCAAACTTCATTAGCACAACAGATCACTACAGATTTAACTGCTCCGACAGGTGATAGTCTGCATGGAGGAGACAAGAAAGGAAGCTTGGAAATGTCTGTTCAAAATGATACTGTTATCGCGACTGCTGAAATGGATGTCCCTCCAGCAAATGAGCAGGTATATGAAGGATGGTTAGAAGATAAGGGTGATGCATCAGGCTATTCGTTAAGTTTAGGTAAATTTAATCAAGATGATACTCTCAGTGTAAACCAAACAATGGTAAACCCCTACACCTATACTGTATTTTATGTCACGGCAGAACCAGTTGATGACCCTGATCCTAATCCAGCCGGTGTGGTAGCAGGTGCACCATTGAGTAGCCCGTTTGGGCAATAATAATTTTTTAAAAAAAATATTATAAATTTTTTTTTACTGTTATTTTAACCATATATTATATTATTATTTCCATAGGTAATCACTTTTACTTTTTAGCTTTATAAGACCAAATAGATTAATTGAGTTTCATCTTTCAATAATTATTTGATATATTTAAATTTAAGGAATTATGTAGATGGATAATTATTTAGTCTTTGAATGGTACATTTCGATGAGTCATATGGTTTTGACCATTAAGCTAGAAAATAACAGTAAATATAAAAAGTATTATTTCATAAGAATGAAACACAGCTATGAACTATTAAAATAAATAAAGATAAAATATTATCGTTGGTAAAATATCTATAGATTTTTGCCATCTTTGTTTAACTGAGAGGTTTGACGATATTAGTCTTTAATCGTTTACTATATATTATATTTGTTGGTTGAATAAATTCGAAATTAAGTTCCGGTCATGAGTCTTTAAATTATCATAGAATTAGACTAGTACTAAAAGAATTTAGAGATTTCTTATTGCGAATACTCGAAATTGTTATAGGCAATCCAGTTTAATTCATCAATCTCTTTTATTGAAGACCTTTTTTAATCTCTCCGCTAATATTAGACAAAACATTAGCTCCTCCTATTGCTATTTTTTTAGCAGCTTCACCAACCTGATTAAGCAGTTCTGAAGAATCTATTCCTTCCAATTTATTTGTCCCTTTATTTACATTATTCAAATCGATGTTTTTATTTTCCTCAGCAGTATTTTCTATTGTGTTTGCGGTATTATTCATCCTATTCTGACCATAAATTGGAAGTAAACATATTGTCAATATGATAAATATAGTTCCCATTCCTAAAGTTCTTTGAAATCCCATATAAAAAACAATAAGATTTCATTTTTATAAGTATCTATACAAATTAAAGTAAACAATACACTAATTTAATTATAGAAAAATTAATAAAAAAAAGTATTATATATTGTTGTGATTAATTGAAATTAAAAATCAGAATTGATATAATGATATACTAATTTGGATTTAAAATGGCGATGATTTGTTAATTTTCTTTTCGAAGAGTTATCCCAATAAATTTATCCTTTTTCTATAACTTTTTTACCTGCTATTGTGACAATATATTAAAATAAACAAATTGGTAAAGTAAAGAATATGAAATACAGAAGTAGAACAGAAATAGTATCAATGATACTAGAGGCAGCTAATGGAGGAGCAACCAAGACAAAAATTATGTACAAAGCTTTTCTAAGTTATGCACAATTGAGAGAATATCTTTCTGTTTTGATTGAGAACGCTCTTTTAGAATATCTTGAAGGGAATCAAAAATACAAAACTACAGAAAAAGGATTGAACTTACTTAAAATGCACAATGAAATGGGAGAATTGTTACAAACTAAGCTAAAATAAATTAACCTCTTATTTATCACAATAAATCTTTCATTATTATTGTGGGTAGGTTTTTTATAACCTAGCAACAATTTTTTAAATTAAGCAATAAAGAATAATTATTGAATTTAGCAAATAAGATCTCTTATTGTATTAAATAATTTTAGAATTGATTTAATAGAACAATGATTTCTGTTAATAACATGAAAAGAATTTTCTTTTTTTTAGATAGATTTTTATTCAATTGATAATGACTATTGTAATCAAGAGTACTAAATCTACTTAAATTATAGTTTATTTCGTATATTATAGTAAGTATTTGTGTATAATTACATACTCAAAAACTTTTATTAAAAAATGAATCATGAACATTAATAATAGATGACAATATCTAATTACAAATTGTAACATTATAAAATAAATTTATATTATAAATATCAAATATATGTAATTTAATTATTTTTTATATATCTACCATTAATTATATAGTTAAAAAGAAGGTAAACATGGAAAGCTTAAAGTAGTTTTATTTTATTATTAGGATATGTAGAAATATATTTGACATCCAAAGGATTATACTTCTTTAGGATTTATGAAAATTTGAATGAGGAAAATTTGTATATTGGGCTCGGGATATGCAGGTATATTTTGTGCTGCTAATTTGTTAGCAGACTATGATAATAAGAGAAAATATGAAATAAGTATTTTTGACCAAAATTCTTCTCATCAACTTTTACAGCAAATACAATTAGTTTGCGCGAATATAAAAAAACCAAATGATATTTCATTTTCTATTTATGATTTAATGAAGGATGATATAAAATTCTATAAGGAGTTAGTAATAGGAGTAAATTTTGACAAACAGAATATTTTTACAGCAAATAATAAAGAATATGATTTTGACTATGTAATAATTGCATTGGGTTCTTCCAATGCTTTCTTTGGAATAAAAGGAGCTAAAGAATATTCTCAATCTTTTCGATCATTAGATGATGCAATAAAGTTACAAAAGAAAATACAAAAGATAAAAGATTCCAATATTGTAATATGTGGAGGAGGCGCAACAGGAATTAGTTTAGCAGGTGCTATTAGTGAAACATCAAAAGAAAATATAAATATAACTATAATTGAAGCTCAATCTGATATTCTTCCTGGTTGGAATCCAAAATTAGTTAAGACAATAAAAAAATTTCTTATAAACCATAAGATAAATCTAATTACAAACAATCCCATCATAGAAGTTTATCCATCGTCCGTTTTATTAGGTGATGGAACAATTATAGAAAATTCTTTGTCAATTTGGACTGCAGGAGTGAAAGGTAGTGACGTACAAATAATACCTTCGATAAAGAAAACAAGATCAAATAGAATTATTGTAAATAAATTATCTCAAATTGAGGGATATAATAATGCATTTGCAGCAGGAGATATCTCTGCCTTTCCTCTTGATAATGGACAAATATCACCACAATTAGCTCAATTTGCGGTAAGACAAGCTATCAACATTGCAAAGAACATATTAAGAAAAGAGAAAGGAGAAAAAATGGTTGAATTTTATTATGAGCAACAGGGTAGCATTCTTTCACTAGGTAACAGATGTATAGGAATGATAAATGGAATTATTATAAGTGGCTCTCTGTGTCAGTATGTTGAAGATTTCTTAATAGATAATTATATCAAAACAATTAAAAACAGAGGACGAGGTATATCTTCGTTAGCCTATGAGCAAGATAAATTTTCACAAATTTCTTCATCTCTTAATTTTATGATTACTACGGCAGCAAAAATACTGTCATCTAATTAATTAATTTACATGTTTCTTGCTTTTATTATAAAATTAAAATTGATTTTTTATTTTGCTGTGTATGTTAATAAATTGATTACTACATATAAGATAGTAATGTTAGTTAAATATTACTATATTATAGATAATTCCTAATTTTATTCTTATTGACTTTATTATTCAGTTTGGAATATAGTACATCATTCTGTAGTCATGAGAATTCTAAAAATGAACTTATCATTGTAGCTTATACTTGTCTATTACAATGGCTAAAAAAGATTAAATTAGAGAAACATCAATATATTACTAACCTATATATCGTAGGAGAATAATATAAAATAATGTTACATCCTAAATTAGAAAAGAAAGAAATAGAATTTGATGAAATAGAAAAAAAACAAGAAGTTAAATCAAAAATTAATTATAACAATTATACTTTACAATACCTCTATAATACAAATAATACTTATTTCAAACTTTTTATGCATATAAAAGTTTATGATAAAACTATTAATGAAAATATAGAAAAACAAGGTATATTGTTAAGGAGTTGGAATCCAATTAGTAAAAATGGTGAGCGATATGTTTTCAATAAGGAAGATGG
>JAICHH010000095.1 GCA_025922715.1 Nitrososphaeraceae archaeon | reverse complement strand
TACTATAAACTATAATAGCAAAATCGCTAGATAGAATAATTCAAAATATTACAAAAAACAGCATTATTGCAATAAAATTTGTTTGATATTTTCAAGAATAAGGCTATAATTATATTAATTCTATTATATGAATTCACTTACAGAGTGGGAACAATGGTTCGTGAACCAAATTTTACCTAAAAAGGAGATTTAATTAGAGACTTATTTTTATATAAAATGATAACAATAAACAATTGAAAACTAAATGACTGTATTAAAAATTTCGCAAATAGAAGTTAATGAAGAAACACAGCAATGGTGGTTTGTCGAACCATATGATGAAATCTTTCAAGAATATAACAGTATTGATGGTTATCCTGTGCATATAATAGATAAAGTAGAAGAAATAATTTCAAAAAAAATTAGAAATAAGAAAGTCAAAGTTACTGTATTTGCATATAAAGATACTATAGGCAAATATGATATATTGGATTAACAATTAACAACTATTTGAATTAGTTTAGAGTTTTTCTCCATAGGTAAACTAACCCCGTTAAACTCTTTGAGGTTTTTAATCTTTCTAACATTGTTTTTCTTCTATATTGGTGTTAGAAATCATAAATGATTTATCTCCATGTTAAATGATTTAATAAATGTGAATTAAACTTTAAGTATATTTATAACAAATAGAAAATACAAATACTCTTTTTTATAGTATTAGAATATTTGATATGGTATTACCAATAATTGCTATTGTCTCCACAAGCAGCAAATACAAAGTGATGATAAATCTGAATAGATTAATTGGATTAATCGAATACTGTTAAGATGTATTTACGACAACATTCGAAAATGTTAGAAGGAAAAAAATAACTAAATAATAAAGAATTTGATAAGTCTAAATCTAACTCCTTTACATTAATTTAAACTATTAAATACCTTAATTGAGATCATCTCATTATCGCATTGAATGTGAGCCAGAGTTGACCTTAAAAGGGACTTACAACTATGTAAAGACATCCATTATAACTCATTGATGTAATTAATAACGAATAGTATTCAAAATATTGAAATTTAACGGTGATCTGATTATTTAAATGGGTATAGGGAGAAAATTATTTGATGAAATTGATAAACCTATTGGATATAAAAAAGTCTATCAAAATTCTTATGGACTAGAAAGTGAAGCAAGTTGGAATGGGATAATAAAAGGTTACAATGGTTTTCCTGATGGAAAGACTGTAGGTTCAGGCAATTCATTTGAAGGGAAAAATAGAGTAATTATTTCAAATTGGGAAGGAGTATTTACTACCAATGACGGAGAGCAATTAACATTTAAAGGTCGAGATATGAATAAGATGGGGAAATTTGTGGTTCTTAGAACATATTCTACTAATTTTAAAAAACTGTCTTGGATCAATGGATTAGTATGCTTATTGGAAGGAACATTTAATGAAAATAAAAAGGAATTTAGTAGTATAGGTTATGAATGGATATTTCTAATATAGTTTTTTTGTTTAACCATTTTTATTTATATATTGTATATAACATTAACGTAATATTTAATTAATATTTTATTTCATAAAATTTTTTACTATTAGAACAAAAATGACCTACTGTTTATTCTTAAAGAATCTTATGAATCAAAAATTTGAAACTAATTAAATTTAAAAATAGGTAAGAATACAATACAGGAGCATATTAACTAAGATAACTACAAAATTGATAAATGCTAAATTTATTACTTTTGTACATGCTAATAAATTTAGGAATATTATTCCTAATTGTCTTATTCATTGTAACTGTCTCGTTTTCTTCTATACAAATTGTTATGGCAAAAGAACCTGAGGCCATTCTTAAAAAAACAAATGATAATAGAAAGGATAATGACAAGTTAATTGTTGTATCTACTATTAATTTACAAAATATAGAAAAAAAAGGATTACTTAAAGTAGTTGGTGTTATTAATGGCGAAGATTTTGTCAAAACTATTCCTTTAGAGAAATTAAAGGAAACAACCAAAAAATTGAACGTTAAATTTGAGATGAATAAAGATAATGAAATAGTTAGTGCTCACAAACCAGATGAATTTTTCATTTGCGCTTATCATGTCAAAAATCCTAACAATTTAAAATCAATATCTTTTGATAACCAAAACTTAATAAACTATTTTGATTGTAATGAAGGAGATATTCAATCGACTACTTCTCCAACAAAGTTAAGTTTATTTAAAGTAAAATCCCAAGTTTACAATAAAACTTATACATATTATAATATGTATTCAAAACCCAAAGTAATATCATTTGATACTCTTAGTAATGATAGTATTAAGTCGAATAACAATAACTTAAAAAACATAAAAAAAGATAAAGCAAAGAGCAATAAAGATTATAGTGATAAACCAGTTCAGGTAAAAATAATAGTTCCGATGGAAGATAAAAAGAATACTAAAAAAATCAAGATTATGGTAATGTTAAAAGGACAAATTAAATCTGAAATAATAAATGATGTTCAAAAGGAATTTGAAAAAATTGGCGGATAAACAATTGAAAGAACATTTGCATTTGACAGAAATACCGATATAGGTCCAATTCAAATTGGAGATAGATTTCATGTATGTGTAATAGGAAAAGAATTGTATCCACCTGAAGGAAGTGAATGTGAAAAACGACTAATAAAACACCTTAATAAACCCAATTCTTTGGCAGCTCGATAATAATCTATACAAAAACATAACTTATCATAGTCATTAGTGAACCTCATCTGTTAAACAATTATTTCTCATTTTCCCTAATAAAATTAGTTTGTATATATTATCTTTATCTGAAATTAACAAAATAAAAAAAATTTATTATTTGTTTGACTAATTGGTAGAATTTGACATCATTATTTGTCCACGGATTTCCCCATTTGGATTTTGTTGAGTATGTACATTTACATATGTTTCACCATTTTTCATAACAGTAGTCAAGTTAGCAATTTGCTTACCGGTCATGGATCCTTCTAACATATTGGCTGTGATATTTCCACTGGCTAATTTACCATTAATTAGTATTGTTGGACTATCCGATTTATACAATGAAACTACAGGAGGTCCAATTTCTCCTTTTTTTCCATTATGTATGTGAGCCATTGTTATTCCTTGTAGATCAGTTACATTAAGTTCAAATTCTAAACTATCTTGATTTGATTTAAACCATGCCATGCCAGATGCGTTAGTTTGTATAGGTGGAACTTCTTGGTCTCCAAATAATTGAGCAGAAAACGTTTGTTGAGCTCCACTTGGTCCTGCGAAAACAGATGCAGATGATAAATATATTGTAGATGCGAATGCTGCTATCAATGATAAAGAGGTTAAAACTACAAATATTTCTATTGTGTTGTTATTTATTTTCATTATAATATAAACTAACTTAAACTATTTAACAACTGAGTGTAAATCAGGTAAAGGAAAGAAGAAATAACTAGAATTAATTATTAAGTGATTATTATATTAATATTGATAATATAATTGCTCAATTTATAAAGTTATAGGTATATAGTTTTAATTGAGTTCAATGATGATAAATGGAAGAAAGTTTTTATTAATTTCAGCTCTTACTTTCCTTTTTCTTATACCATCTTTTAACATCGATGGATTTGGTGTGGTAAACGATGTTCCTCAAGATTTAGAATACGGAATAAATTTTAAATATCCTAAAACCTGGGAACCATTACCTAAATATGATATTGATACTGATGATGACCTGAGTACAACATCTTTTATATTAACACAAAAAGATTCGATATACAATTACAAAGGTAAACAATTCTATGGATATCTTATATCAATAAAAGTTATCGATGATCTATTAGTGCCTACTACTTCAGAACAATGGGCTAAAACTCAAATTATTGATATTTCTGAGCAATCTAATACATATAGACTAATAGAACCTTCTGATCCCAATGGAGAACTTAGGACATTTCCAATTTCACAAGGAGAATACAATGGTTATACTTATACAATAGAAGATAAAATAACGCAGAAAATAAAAGTAAATACTGTATTAGTTTTAGACAATAAAAGGTATGAATTTGAATATACTTCTCCTAACATAAATAATGAAGTTGCTTATAGGTATATTGATGACTACAAAGAGATTCTTAAATCAGTAAAATTTACAGGGAGTTAACAATGTGCAATAGTGGTGGTTAATCTCACTGTAGTTACTTCTTTTTTAGAAAGTTAAGGTTAATAAGTGTTGTATTTTGGCTTGTATTTTCCAAGCAATAAAGAGTTTGTCACAACAGTTACAGAGCTCATAGCCATTGCTAAACCTGCGAGTATTGGGAGCCAACCAAATACACCTAATCCAAGAACAGGTACTAATGCTCCCGCTGCTATAGGTATTAAACCAGTATTATATGCAAATGCCCAGAACAGATTCTGCTTTATCTTTGAAACAGTTCTTTTGCCTAAATCTAATGCAGTTACGACATCTCTTATGTCGTCTTTTATTAATATTATACCTCCTGTTTCTTTTGCAACATCCGTTCCAGAACCTATTGCAATGCCTAAATCAGCTCTTGCTAATGCCGGTGCATCGTTAATCCCATCTCCAACCATTGCAACAACTTTACCTTCTTTCGTCTTTAATTTAGCTACTACTTCTTCTTTTTGATGAGGAAGTACCTCTGCTATTACTTTGTTAATACCAAGTTTGGATGCTACTGCATTTGCAGTTCTCTCATTATCTCCAGTAAGCATTATTACTTCTATTCCTTTGGATTTCAAAGCTTTAATTGCATCTTTTGCATTTTCTTTTATAGTATCAGATATAGCTATTATACCTGAAAGAGCATTATCTATTGCAACTAAAACTGCAGTCTTACCTTCTTTTTCAAATACAGCCAGTTTTACATCTACGCTTTCAGTAACTGCAATCTTATTATCTTCCATCATCTTTCTATTCCCAATCATAATTGTATGATTCGAATATGTTGCCTTAAGGCCATATCCTGAAACTGCTTCAAAAGAATCAGGGTTAGTAATTGGAGTGCCATTTTCTTTTGCTTTCCTAATTACTGCCTGTGCTAAAGGATGTTCTGAACCAGATTCTGCTATTGCTGCAAGTCTTAGTAATTCTTGTTCTCCAATCTCTGTTAAAGATACCAAATCAGTTACAGATGGTTTTCCTATAGTTAGAGTTCCTGTTTTATCAAAAATAATAGTATTAACTTTATTTGCTATCTCTATGTGTTCTCCTCCCTTATACAATATACCATTTTCTGCACCTTTACCAGCACCCATCATAAGAGCAGCAGGAGTAGCAATCCCTAATGCACAAGGACATGCAATTATCATTACAGAAACAAATGCAAGAATTGAATATGTTAATCCTGCATCTCCTATAAAATACCATCCCAAAAATACTCCTATTGCTATCATTACAATAGCGGGAACAAAATATTTTGCAACTTGATCTACCATTCTTTCCAATTTTGCCTTTCCAGTTTTTGCTTCTTCCACTAATGTTATTATTTGAGATAAGACTGTGTCTTGTCCTACCTTTGTTGCTTTGACTTTAAGAAGACCATTCTTGTTAATTGTAGCACCTATTACCTCATCTCCTTTTGTCTTGTCTACTGGAATACTTTCACCTGTTAAAGCTGATTCGTCAACAAAAGAATTTCCATCAATTATTAAACCATCTGTTGGAACTCGTTCGCCAGGTCTAATAAGCATTAGATCGCCTTCTTCAATTTGTTCTACTGGAATTTCTATTTCTTTAAATTCCTTTGTTATTGATTTTAATTTTTTATAATTATCAAAATTTAGATTGTTTTGAGTATTACTATGGCTATTGTTGTTATTTTTTTTGCTTATTACTTCTTTCTCATTTTCTTCTCTAAATACAGGTCTTATTACTTTCGCCGTCCTAGGCTTTAAGTCAAGTAATTTTCTTACAGCATCGGAAGCCTTTTCCTTGGTTTTTGTTTCAAGTAGTCGTCCAATTAGAATGAGTGTAATTATTATTGCAGCTGTTTCAAAATATACAGCAGTAAATGGAAAATAACCAGGAACAATAGTCACAATTGCACTATAAAGATAGGCAGCTGTAGTTCCTATAGCTATTAGTGTATCCATGTTAGATGCTTTAGCTTTAACTCCATCCCAAAACCCTCTATAAAAACGCCCTCCAATCCAGAATTGTATTGGAGTTGCTAAAGCCAAAAGCATGTAATTTGTATATTCCATCATCTCCATTGGAAAAGCATGTCCTAGGTCGGGAATCATATGAGGTAAACTAAGAATAATTATTGGTATGGTAAGTGCTATACTTATAGTAACATGTATCTTTAATTTCTTTAATGCTTTCTGCGGTTCTAGAAACTCATTTAAACATTGAGAGGAGCAAAAATAGTAGGTTATTCTATCCTTGGTATGATGTATAGAATTTTCATTTTCCTGTACAAACATTCCACATATTGGGTCTTTCGCCATGCTATAGTAATATACAGATACATGTATAAGGACTAACCTTTACATTTGTAAAACTTGTATATTGTAAAGATTATTTTATTCATATAGTGCCATTAAACCTTATCGATATTGATGTTTATATAATCAAAGAATTATTGAAAGACGGACGTAAATCCTTTCGGAATTATCGCGCTCTACAGGAATTAGTACTATACATTTAAAACAAGATTTAATAGGCTGGTAAATGTTGAATTTATCAAATCTATATACCCTATTTTTGATTTCAATAAATAGATTTTAATAAGGTAAACCTCGAAATGAAAAATCTGTAAAAAGAGCACTCAATTCAATAGATCATAATAAATATAATAAATTAATAAAAAAGACCTTGAAATTAAATTATAATGCGATTTTTGTAAAGATCCAATATCATGGAAAACTCATGTTCTAAAGTTTGCAGATATTGAAAGATTTTTTTGTTGTTTAATTCTAGAACTTC
>JAICHH010000094.1 GCA_025922715.1 Nitrososphaeraceae archaeon | reverse complement strand
CATATTAGTTTGTATAAGCAAATTATTGAAGAGAATAATGTAGCACCAACAATAAAACAAAGAAATTCCAACAATTTTCAGGGCCCTGTTAAGTTAAGGAAAATAGATGAATAGAATTGAAACAATCTTGTAAAAGTAAGTGCAGAACATAATAGAATTATATAATATGACTATTAATTGACCCTTAAGTTAAGAGGGCCAGTTTCATTGATAAAACTACCAGTACTTTCCCTCCATCACCACCACCATTCTAGGAAAATACTTATTATAAAATGCTAATCTCATTATATATTTAATTACTTTTCTATAATCTAGTTATGTATCTTTAAAAGGAGTATTAAAGTAGTTGCAAGAGCAGTTTCTTCCGGTATGATAACAATACGATTTTGACTAATTAAAAATTCAAATTATGTAAGCAATTGATAAGACATTTAAGAGATAATTATATTAATATATCTTAGTTCATTTACTTTTCAAGATTATTATGAGTTCCAACTCATATATTCAGAGCACAAATAGAATTTTTTAAATAAATAATATTTTGACTAAAAGTCTAGTCAATAACAAATAACTAACTTTAAACAATAGCTTTAGTTTAATAGCCATATAGAGATCATGTAATATTTATAAGTCAACTATTACTAAAAATATTTAATAGCAATTGTATTTAGAATGATTAAATACTTAAGAAACAAAATCAATTAACTAAATATAAGATTAAAAAAAATTAGTTGGTGCCGTTATCTCCGTCGTCACCGTCGCCATTATCGTCTTGATCTTGTGGTCCATTATTTTGCTGAGAAAGCATTGGATTTGCTAGTTGGGCTTTTAACATTTCAGTTTCTGCTTTTAATAGGTCACTTTGAACTTTGGTGAGATCATCTAATGCTTTATTTACATCATTTTTAGAAACTGCATCTTTAATTTTTTGAAAATCAGCTGTAAATTTGGGTTGAGGTTGTAACGTTAACAATTGGTTTTCAACATCTGTAACACTTGTTAATGCTTCTTCTGTATCATTATTAGCGAGTGCATTCTTTGCATTCATTAAGGTATCCTTTAATTCAGGAAGATCAATTGTCATTAATGCTTGAGTATCTTTACTCATAGTCTGGTTTTGTGCTGATGTTTGGTTTGTTGAATTGGTTTGAGCTTGTACTGTGTCCAATAGTGATGGAATCGATAATATTCCAATTGCAAGTATTGTATAGACAAATATATTTCGAGATTTCATTCAAATAACTTTGTACAATATAATTTATAATACTTTAATTTTCAATAAGCGAATCTTACTAAAATCATAATTTAAATAAATTATTACGATATTCAGATCATATTCTATTTTTAGATCATAATTGTGGAGCTACGAGATAGATTCTAGTAATGATAATTATCTAAAAAGTAGAGAATAATGAAATTTATAGATTTAGTCAATCTTTAGTTCAATAGGTATATTAATGGAGTAGAGCAAAGTTTTCAAAGTAAAAATAAATTTAAAAAAAATTTCGTATTATGGATATTTTTAATTTATTACACTAAATCTATAAATTTGAAAGACATTAATATTAGAGGTCAAGTATTAAAATAGATTTTTATAAAGAAAATAAGACCTTTACTATTAGGTCAGAAAGATCTTTAACTATTGACAACAAATCCTGTATGTCAAAATAATAAAATTCCACATATTTTCATTTGTTATGTATGATAGTAATACTTGATAATATCAATAAACTTATTTCAGTATCTTAAGTTATGGATATATGGACTATTCTAACGAAAAAAATGGTAGTGTTGATGAGAGTACCATTAATAGTAGTAATAATAAAAATAGCAGATCCTCTGAAAAAGATATCGCTAAATCAAAACAAACAAAGGCAAAATTTTTTAAAAGAATTGTTCTTTTAGGTATTATATTTACAATAGCATTTGTTACAATACAGTATTTTCTAAAGCCTATAATATCTAAAGATTATCTTATGCTATTACAAAGCATACAAGTCTCAATAGTTGGGTATTTTGTAATAGAAATAATTAGTAATGCATTTCATGATCTTACGTATGATTATCTAAAAGATACTTCCAAATCTATAAAAATTCTGATGAGGATTGTAGGTGCAATAGTAATAATAGCAATTATAATATCCTATTTAAGTAATGATCCCGTCGTAGCTGCAGCAATAGGAACTATATCAGGTTTAGTAGTAGGTTTTGCTTCTCAAAATATAATAGGAAATATCATCGCAGGGTTATATTTGGCTTTACTTAGGCCATTTAAATTAGGAGATGAAATTACTGCATTTAGTAACACAGGAATAATATATGATATCGGTTTAATTTCAACAAAGCTAAAAACTAGCGACAATAAAATTGTTCTCGTTCCTAATTCTTCAATGGTTACTACAACTATTATATTAAATAAAAGACCATAGAACTATAATTTTACATTTTTATTTTGTAAGTATGCAATAATAGGAGAAAATCGTAAAATAGGTTTGGTATTGTATACACAATCGATTATTCTATATTTATTTGTCTAACTTTTGGTATTTGTGATCCTTTCTTTTAGAATGTTATTTCAAGAACTTCATTGTTATAATTTGATCTTGCACTCTCTATATCAATATCTTCTGGTACTTCTATTTGTTTTAAATATTTTAGATTGGGATCTTCCCCTTTATTTCTACATATTCATCATATGCATCTATTTTTATTTTTTCTTTACTTATTCCAGGCATCTCTGCTACAATATTAACTTCTTTAGATATCTTTGAGATATCGATAAATGGTTCCTCTCTGCTGAAAGAGACGGCGGTTCAAAGGATCCTCTTCCCCAAAAAGATTTCACATTATCAAATATTGTATTTTCGGTTTTCCATCAGGACCTATTATCATGGAATAGTAGCCATATACTGTTGGGACAACTTCTAACTTTTCTTCCTTCTGGTATATCGTATTCTTTTATTAGAAGTTGTAATATTTGAGTTTCAGCATTTTTAAACTGCTCTGAAACTATCCTATCTGTTTCTCTTCTCATATCATCAAATTCTCTAATATATCATCAAAAATCTATCCAATTCCAAATCCTCTTCCTTCACGTCTTCTCCGTCCTCCACTACCGCCAAAGAATTGTTGAAAGAAATTATACGGATCTATATGGTGTCGATGACACTTTGGCACTATATACTCATAATTAATAATCATGAAATAAAATAAATAAAATAAAGAATTTGTATAACTAATTCTCAATCGTCAATACAGATTCAACTCACAGATACAAAAATTTAACCGAAAAATTATGACTAGTACTGATTTATAATCCAATCACAATTATATAATATGGATATTGTATTAGGCAAGTTCTTATACCATAAAAATTAATATAATGATATGAATAACAATACTACATTCATAGTTGATGTGATAGGTATAAATCCAGTATCGCTATTGACATCAGATTCAATTCTAAGGAGAGGAAAACAATAAAATGGAAAAAGTATTTTCAACGCTAAGGTCATTTATTGATAATAGTGGAAAGACCAAATTCTGCATAACTTGTGGTGGGATGGCTACACAAGAAGCATTGTTTGACGTAGGGGACGGTGTTACACTCATCGAAAAATATTGTGACACATGCGCTAAAAAAGAAGTGCATTAACACTTTTTACAATATCTAACGAATATAATGACGTTATGATTGGATATACTTCCTGAGAACCTTTATCAGCTCGCGTAGAATTCTAACCTCTAAAGATTAATCAATTATCGTCAATATCGTTTATTTTGACCAATTTATAATATCATAATATCTAACGTTTAATTTCTACAGTCTATTAGTACAAGTTTCTCAGTACATTACGATATCACTATTCACCGAGAATTCGATTCCATTTTCTATAATGTATTATTGTTTTTGTTGTGATCCCGATCCTTCATTCCTAGACTTATCAAACCACAATCCATTAAACTTTATTATATTTTTTAGATATTCGTCATAGAAACTCATCCAATTTGACAGCATATGGTGCCAAAATACTGAATATGTAATAAACGGATTGGATGGAAAATTACTTGTGGTTTGTTGTTGTTGTTGTAATTTTTGTTCTTCTTTTTCGAGTAGCAGTTTAGGATTTATAGTTTCTTTATCATCTTCTGATTGAGATGGGCTCTTTTGTTGGAATAATTCATCGTTTTCGAGAGTAAGAATGGGTTTATCGCTGTTTGTCGATTCTAACTTAGATACTGAACTTGTCGTCGTGGTGGGATTTACTTTGACGTCAGTTTCTACCTCTATATTTTCTTCCTTGTCTTTTAATGGGACAGTGAATTCTGTCTTTGCTTCTACATTTACGTCTTCGGTTGGTATTGTAGTTACTGTTGTTAGGGTAGCTTCATCAGCTTCTGACTCTTTCGGATTAACAATTATCTTTTCTTCTTTTGATAATAAACTGGTATCATTTGGCGTTTCGATCGCTTCAATCTCTAATTTGGAATCATTAGGCACTTCAGTCGATCCGGTCTTATCTTTTTCATCTTGTTTAGGTATAGTGCGAGTATTTTCTTCTTCTACCTCACTTTCTTTTATACCGCTAAGTTCTCCAGCAGTCTGGGGACCTTGAATTACTAGTTCTTTACCTGTATCTATAACTTCCTTAACTGCTTCACCAATAGTAGTGGGTATAGGATCGATAACATTATTTTCATTCTTGGTTGGGATGTTAGATTTGTGTGTTTGATCAGTTTTGTCGTCTAAATTTTTCTTCTTTGGTTGTTGATATCCACGAGGAAAGGTCATAACTATATTATATTATATCTGTTTCATAAACCTTTTTTCCGGTAAGTGTAAGGAACAATTAACAATGTTATTAATAAAGTTAGAAAATTAACCTAATATAGAATTTTATAATTGATTGTTTCAAAATGATCGAACATGAAGTTATTAAAAGATTAAGTATATATACTAACTAAAGGGTAATGAAGGTTGATTTAATTACCTTTATTTAAATAATAAGAGTCGAACTATATAGATTATCTAAAAATAAATTCTATTATGCTAAGAAGGATAAAATAACTTAATTGGTTATACTATATAATAATTTTTCAAACTGAGGATTTTTTTTATTATATTTAATTAATTTTAATTAAAAAGAGTATTGTAATAACAGATAGAGCATAAAAATACCAGTAAATTTGTTTTTGGCTCGAAAAAAATTTTAATGTCCGTTCCTTCATTCATTCTCCATTATGGAGATTACCTGACTTGACGAACTTGAATGCATGCAATATTTTTTATTTAAATTGCTGATTGACGAGATTTGCGCATTAGTTAAAATTTTTCTCTAGAACTAATAATAAAAAATTTGGAAAAGAATATGTCTATATTACTTATACAAGATTAGCTCCTAACTTTTCCCATTCTTCTTCATCTTTCACTTCATCTTCTAACAAGTCTTCAAAAATTTCCTTAGTGACAATATCTGTCTCTCTATATTTTTCACTAAGCTGGTTATAAGATTCTATAGCACATGCTTCTGCCTCCAATACATCTTGAACTACTTGTTTTAAATTAGCAGGATCCGACGGTGGTTCTTTATAACCACATTGTGCTGTAGTAATAAGCTTATCAAATTGCATAACTGGAGTGCCACCTAATTGTATTATTCTATTTGCTAATATTTCAGCGTGCATTAACTCATCGGCTGATTGTCGCAATAGTACCTGTTTTAATGTATCTGCATCCATACCTCTAATCCATTGAGATGTCAACCAATATTGATAATGTGCAAGCCATTCATCTGCATAAGCCTTATTAAGATCAGATATTACTTCTTGAATATTTGCTTTAACTATTTCTTTAGCTGTTCTACCCATTTATATAGTAATACTAACATATTAGTTAAGGATTTGTCACCTTTCCTTAAAGAGATGAATACTTTCCATTAATTTCTCTAAAACTAGCATGGAAAAAGATAAATAAATTTTTTATTCTACTACTAACCCAAAATCATATATCTACCATTGTTAGTATAAGAATCAAAGAGATCCAATATTCAAAATATATCAATTCTTTACGGAGATAGATTCAATATTATTTATCTCTTTCATATTTTATTATTATCTAGTATTCCGATAATGAGTTTTCATTTATGTTATTTATAAATACATCTTATTATTGAATGTAAAGTTGGTAAAAGAAAATGGTTCATTTAGTTCTTTGTTCTTCGGTATATTATCTAAAGACTATTCTAATAAATAATTAGAAAATTTGTAATAGCTTTGTTATTGTATTAATTTTTAAATTTACATTATTAAATGCTATTGTTAAATCCTATTGTTAAATACTAGTGTCCAATATTATGGATATTAAGATATATACATCATGAAACTTATGTTACTAAAATGATAAATGATTTACTAGTAAAAATAAATCCTATATATACTAAAATATAAAATATTAATTATAGAAAAGACATATAATAAATCATATAAATCTTAATAGGGTTATTTATAAAAAAACTTATAACCTTTAGCTTTAATATGATAAAGATAACTCATGATGAAACAATTCGTTGATAGCAAGTGTATAGCCGCTTATTTTTATTGTTAATTACAATAAGACTTAGTCATTATAGACTCTAATAATTTTTCGGCGCCGAAAAATTCAGTTACTATCTAATTTATTGTAATTGTATGCTAAAATTATTTTCATATTGATTCCTAACAAAATAATTTACAAAAGAAATATTTTGCTATTTTCATTCTTTAATTGATAAATTAAATAAGATATCGTCTTTATGATAGGTTGTTACTCTAGCTTATTCAGTATTCGTAATCCCTTTACGGGGTTTTCTGCACTTAAATTCACTCATTAGGCAAATATATTTTTATAAAATGATTACGCTATTTAGGTCATGAGTATAAATAACATAGCTTTAGTGAATGTATTACATTTGTATTATTTT
>JAICHH010000093.1 GCA_025922715.1 Nitrososphaeraceae archaeon | reverse complement strand
TACCACCATGTGCTTCTACAATATTCTTACAAATATATAGTCCCAAGCCAGTCCCAGTAGTTGGATCAGAAGTAGCAAATTTTGTAAATAATTTAGATACGACTTTCTTTGATATACCCCCTCCAGTATCTTTCACACTAACAATAACTTCTTCATCCTCTTCTTCTTGACTTTCCTTCTTCTTTTTATCTATACTAACAAATATCAGTTGCTGCTTGTGAGTGGTAGTAAATTTTAAAGCATTATCTAAAAGATTGTGGATAACTTGAGCTACTCTATCTCTATCTGCTTCAATAATAATATCTTCTGTATGTTTAAAATCATAAACTATTTCTACTTTTTGTCGGTTTTTCTGTTTATTGACATAATTTTTTAAAACTTCAGATATTAGAATATTCAGATTAAATTTTTCTTTATTAAGCATTAGAGATCGACTTTCTATTTTTGTAATATCCAGCAAATTATCAGTAAGCCGTTTTAGCCTTTTTCCATTTCTCATAATAATATCTAATAATTCATGTAGCTCTTCATCTTTAACCTTAGAATATATAATATCTGTCAACCCAAGTATAGGTTGTATAGGAGTTCTTAATTCGTGTGCAGCTATATTAATAAATTCGTCCTTCATTTTTTCTGATTCCTTGACTTTCTCATATTGAATAGTAAGCATTTCATTGCTTTCTCTTAATCGAATATTATATTGTATGCTTGACAATGCAAGTCCAATAATATTTATAAAATAACCTACATCCTTTAAAACATGAGCAATATTAAATGCTGTATCAAAATGCTCTCCAGAATATGACATTATTATTTGCCCAAAAATAGCAAATACAATAGAAATTACTAAACTTGTATAGAAGGGATCTTTATTTTTATAAATTTCATTCTTATAAAAATAATATAACGCAACTAAAAATAATGCTAATGGAAAAAGTTCGTATGGTCTATGTATAGGGATATCATCAATTACAGAAAAGGGAAAAACAACAAAGAGTGAACTTATAGCTACAATAGAAACAAATAAAGTAACTATTATTAGATAAAACAAAAGTAATTTTGATAATTTATAATTTTCATCATTCTTTTCTGGAGGTATTTGTTGTTGTTTTTGTTGTGTATTGAAATTAATAGACAAAAAAGAAGTATATCTAACAATTGCTATAGATAACATAGCACTAAGAAATAATCTTCCAACAAACCAGGTCTGTGGAATAAAATATTTTAGGAATAAAATATCATCCATATTAAGAAGAGAAACTATAACATGGAACAAATCAATTAAAGTATTGACAAGAAATCCAATGCCAATAAATAGACTAAATTTGTCACTTAAAGTATTAGCACGGGAGATATAATAGAATGCAAGTATTCCAGCAAGTATAGCACCAAATAATTCAATATAAAAATGATGTATGGGTGAGGTTATCCATAACGATTGATTAGTAGAAACTAGAACGATTAGTAAAAGGGGAATGGAAGATAAGGAAATATATTTAAATACATGATTTATCTTGTCTTTAGCCATTAAAGGAGCATTAGAGGGCAAATTGGATTCACTTACTATTTTTGTCTTTCAAATGGATAAATTAAAAATAACATTCGGAAAAAATAACAATTGATGTTATATTTTGATAAATTTTTATAATTATCGATAAATTTTAGGTTAAAATAATGTCTTTGAGATATAATATTCATATTCATAGTTTAATACCGTGATATAATAAATATCTATCAAATTTTTATTATTAATAAAATATACTTTATATTTATAGGAGAAATTAAAGAAATTTAGTTCTATTAAATATATTAATTTGAGATTGGATACATTTTTATGAATTTCTCTTTTTTCTCGTCTCGTACTAGGCATAATATATTTTACCTTCAGATAAAATTCTAAAATATCTTTATTTTTGTAAATCTATATGTAAATTTTGTCTTGTTCTTCTTCCGATGGCTTTATTTTTCTAAAGTTTATGTAAAGAATAACGTCATACAATATTTTTAGCAACCCTCCTATTATAAAGGGAGCAGATAACGATAAGAATCCAATTATATAACCTGTAATTGATGGACTAATCGCTTGTGCTATATTCTTGACAAATTAGTTATTCCCACTGATGCTGTTCTTTCATTTTCTTCTACTACTGTTACAATATATGATTGTCTTGTCGGAACATCCATTTGAGATAAAGTCATTCTTACCATATAAAATACAATTGCTATTTCAAGATTAGGAGCAAAAGCAAACAATATTAATAAAATATTAGATGGAATATGAGTAAAAACCATTGTATTTATTAATTCTATTTTATCTGCAATCATGGCAGCAATTAAGTATGAAAATGCTGTAAGCACACTGCCTATTGAGAAAATATAAGAAATTGTTGACAAATCTATATCAAATTTAGAAAAAAACCAAAATGAAACTATACTCTGAATAGCAAAACCTCCAACAAAGGAATCAATAGCAAATAATCCTGATAGTTTGGTAACAATTTTCTTTGACTTTGGATTCAAAGTTTTAGATATTGGTTTTAAAGTTTTTTCTTTTTTAATTTCTATAGAAGAAGAAAGTTTTAGATAAATTCCTATGACCAATATTCCTAACAGAGAGTAAAAGAGAAACAATAACTTGATTGCATAAATTTGATCAAATTCTAATTCATTTTGAATTATTATAGGTAAATTAACAATCAGAATTCCTGCTCCCATTGCAAATGTTCCTGCCATATTATAAAATCCAAAAAGAATATTTTTTTTCTATTATCTTTGATAGTTTGAGGAAGTATTGATTGTTCAATAGAAAGGAAAGCACTTGTTTCTGATCCTGTTATATTAAGTGTTCCTATTAATGCTGCAATAATAAGTGCTAGTGGATTTTCTGTTACAAAAAAGATAACACCTGAAATAGACATCATAATAGCATATAATAATAGGATATTTCGTCTTCCTATACGATCAGCATAAAAACTAGCAAATAACGTAAAAATAATACTATTATCAATATGATAGAAAGAATAATACCAATTAAAATCACATCAAATCCAATTAACTTCAAATATATTGTAAAAATTACACTTAAAAATCCATCTGCAAATGTTCTTACAATTCTTGCGCATAGAAATAATTGACCATCTATTGATATCCATTCAAATAAGATCTTCATTTTTCTATCTCCATAACATTGATTTCTTTTTAACTGTTATATACCATTATATAAATCAGAAAAATCAGAATAAACATTAAGAAAATTTAATTTAAAACTTCTATTATATCTTCTTTAAATCCATTAAAATTAAAATCTATATGTAGTAAAAAGCCATAGCATCAATCAATCAATATATAAAGTATTTGATACTAACATAATAATATTTCTAGCAGATGATGTTTAACAATTGAACATTTTTTATTCGCTCATTTTTCTTCTATCATTAATTATAGTTTATTTATTCTACTCAAATCAATTTGTTGAATTTTTAAATTAAAACTTAAAGGAAAAATATTTCAAATGTTCTTTTAGTTGCTTGGTAGTTATTTTCTACTATAGTGATTTAATAAGATTGACTTCTCAAAAAGAAAATTCCAAATCGATTACAAACAAAAATGACAACTCTAAATTCACCGATCTTATTCTTATTTTGAATCCTAACTCTCAAGGAGGAAATACCGGGAAAAACTGGGACGAAACGTACTCAAAAATAAAAGAATTTCTTCCTATTCATCATCAAATTATTTTCACAAAAAAAGCAAATGATGGAACTCTTATGACACGAAAATTGTTGAAAGAAGGATACAAAAATATAGTTGCGGTAGGAGGAGATGGTACAATTAATGAAGTTGCAAACGGATTTTTTTATAATCGATCTAGTAGAAATAATTCTGTGACTAGCTCGAGGGGATTCAAACCTAGATCTCATTTGAAGTCAGTCAATCCTGACGGTGTCTTGCATATTATTCCATCTGGGACCAGAAATGTACTTGCAGCTTCTTTACGATTACAATATGAAGGGATTGACTCCTTTATGCATATAAATGAGATGAAAAAAAGTAAAATAGATGTAATAGGAGTTACAACAGCTGACAAAGATGATCCTACTTTAACTCGTAATAGGATAGTATTAAATGCTGCAGAAATAGGTGTAGGAGCGGAAATAATCAATAGATCAAAAAAAGTTAGGGCGAAAGTAAAAAGTCGTCTTCTATCTACTGTAGCAAGTATAATTTCTACTGTACCTACATATGAGAGCAATTCCTGCGAAATAATTTTAGATAATGACAAGACGATCTCTTATAATATTACTATGGGCATAATTGCTAATGGCCAATTCTTGGGTGGAGGATTTAAAGCAGCTCCAAAAGCTAATATGTCAGATGGATTAATGGACGTCGTTATTCTAAAGGATTCAGGAAGTATTAAGATGTTTGATAAATTTGTCAGTTTAAAAAGTGATGATAGTTATACCGAAGAAGATGACATTCTCTATTATCAAGTATCACAAGTTACTTTACTTCCAAAAGAAAGAAATATGACTGTTAGTCTAGATGGTGAACCAATAGGTATACTGCCAGCTTCATTCAAGGTATACCATAATGCTTTATGTTTAAAAGCCAATATACAAGATTCGGTAAATAACAATGAAAATCAAAAATAGTGATTATTGATTTTTGTTATTGAGTTTGAATTTTTTCCTCCTTTTTCTTTTTGATAAAACTTGACCGTTAATTTCTAAATATGACAATTTAATATCAGAAATATCATAATTCAAAATACAACGTATTAAGCTGCTTTGTCTGGAGAGTCCTGCATATAGTAGAATTCTACCACTGACTTGTATTTAGCTTTTATTGTTAGAAACTTAATTTTAAATTGTTTTTGACTTCTTATCTAATACAATAAATAAGGTATCCTAAATAGAAGTTAAAATGATAGTACTACTATCATTTCTTGCTTTTTAATACGAATTAAATAATGTATTAAATTAAAGTAATTTTTACCATGAGATTGTACTTATTATAGTTTATAACTCTTCAAAATATTTAGTTTATTTTATAATATATTTATATTTTGTAATTTTAGTTTCTTTAGCAAATTAGTGAATAAGATGTATTTATATTATTAAATGAGCATTGTCAAACATGGAAATTAATTTTGTTTATATTTTATTTTTATCCTCTATATGTTTTATTATTAGTTTCATCGGTGGAATGGTGGGCTTAGTTCTTGGAGTAATAAGGCTACCATTTATTTTATCAACTGGCCTTAGTGTGACTGAATCTGTTGGTACGAATATAGGAGTGAGTACCTTAGGTGCTATTACAGCAGCGATACAACATATAAGAAATAAGAATATATCAGTTGTAATTTTTATAATAATGGCCTTTACAAGTGCGATAGGTGCATTTTACGGTGCATCCTTAACCAAAAATGTGCCAATAAATTTTTTGTTAATCTTGGTAGGATTAATTATATCTTATGAATCATTTACTTTGCTAAAAGAAAATAATAATACCATAAATAATAAAAATAACAACAATAATAATAAAAAGAGAATTGCAAGTTTATTGAATTTAAATCATAAATTAACAAGTCAAAATTCCTACTATGATACATTTCTTCAGTCAATAATAGGCTTTTTAGTTGGGGTACTTGGTGGATTAGTTGGTTTAGTCCTTGGTAGTATTAGACTTCCTGTAATGATAAAGATTCTGAAAACGGAAACAAAAATAGCTATTGGTACTAATATGCTTATTTCTTCAGTAATGGGCATGTCAGGATTTATTGGACATGTTATTAGTAATGAAGTCAATTTTCTTTACTTAATTGTTTTAGGACCTTCTGCCATGATTGAAGGATTTCTTGGAGCAAAATATACAAATCATCTTAGTCAAACAAATTTGAAAAGGTTAATAGGAATAGTTTTAGCCATAGTAGCAGTAACTATATTTATATCTCAAATGACAGAACTAAAGTTTTTTATTTATAATATCAATGCTGAAAAGTGTTAAAATTAAATCTAATTATAGTTCTATAATGTGCACTAACTAAATTGATATATCTACGATTTTTTCATCTTAATAACGAAACCATAACTCAATGCCAGTCTTGAATATTCATCTCTGGCGCGAATCATTCTCTTTGCTTGTAAAGTGAGCTATATGATCGCAATGGTGAATTTTTTTTTGGCAACTAATTAGATATAGTTAAAATAAATTATTTTTTTAGATATAGTTAGGAATATCATAACTTGTAAAAGTCAATATTATCTTAACCTGTTTGATAAATATAAATAAATAGTCACTATACTCCTGTGATTGCTAAAATCAATTTGACCTAAAAAATAAAAATAAATTAGTTGTTGTAATATTAATAATTAAATAGTATATGTACATATGACAGTATGATGAGAAATAAACTAAATAGTTTATCAAAATATCAAAAAATCCAATATCTTTCTATAATACCGTTACTTTCTATTTGTATTCCATCTTTTAATATAGATGTACAAGCACAACAATCATCTTTAACAAATAATACTTCTAATAATAATAATAATGTAAAAAGCGATAAAATAAATTTAGTAATTGAAAATCTGAGTGTAGACAGAAGTGTCACTAACTTAGTTGAAATAAAAGGAGATATTAAGAATAATAGTACATTTGATTTACATGAAGTAAAAGTTTCTGCAGAATATTATGATAAAACTGGAACTCTATTAGAAAAAGTAGAGCATTTTATTACTTCTCCTTCCTACATATTAAAACCAAATGAGCAAGTATCTTTTGATATTTTAGAAGTTATTGGCTTTAATAAACTTGGTGATTATAATATAGCTGCAAGTGGTGAAACTATTAATTAAAACCTCACTTTATTCATATAACTTAATAAAATGTTGCTATTATCTTATATAGAACAGTTACATGTTCCTAATACACTGAGAAAATTAAATAAATATAAAAAGATACAATAAATTTGATTTCAAATCCAGTACATCATCATTTATAATCATTAGAGTAGT
>JAICHH010000092.1 GCA_025922715.1 Nitrososphaeraceae archaeon | reverse complement strand
AATGTCATTTTAAACGATAAATTTATTCTCCATATAGAAAAGTAAAAAAAAAAACAAAACTTGAAAAAAATATACATGATATAGTAAGGCTGATGAAAAAAGTTCAAGATGCAGGTTTAAGTGCGGGAAAAGAACCTATGGGGATAGTTGGAGCAGTTATATATCTATCACTTCCTAAAAGTGACGAGAGTATAAGAAAAAGAACTATTACACAAGCAGTAATTGCAGATGCAGCTGGAGTATCTGAGGTTACAATTCGAAATGTATACAAAGAAATTGAAAAGAAGCTTTCGCTAGGATAAATTACCAAATTTTTTTATCTTTTATAATTATAACTAAAATTTTATTCATTTTTTATCAACAATAAAAAAATCACAAAGAACTGAATACAAAAAATATAGAGCTAAATTTCGTTTCATTTCATTAACAAAAGTTAAGTAAAAAAATATTATAGACATGCAACTTTTACAATAAGCAAATATTGTTTTGTAGTTGTAACAATTAATGAAGTTATATTCAAGTAAAAAATTGGAAAACCATGTTTTGATGGTTTAGAAAATAATCAATCCTAAGTTTTAAGAGGTTATTTTAATGTGAAACTTCCTCGATAAGATAAAATTCGTTTTTTGCTGTTAAAGTATCAGAAGGAAGACTACATATATCGAATTGAATTAGAAGGGCCAGGCTTAGTAGTAATATTGGAGGATGATAGAGATTCCATCTATTTATTATAACGGATTATAAGTTAATAACCTTTAGAATAAATTATATTAATTGATAAGAATCAATTTATTTTCTATTTAATTATATTTCTCAAGATTCAGTAATAATAAATTAATGAATTAACAATTTAGGTTCTATTGTAAAAGTAAATTATATCAATTCTTTGATGCTAATTAAATTATACAATTTTTGGATAAACAATATTTTCTAAATTATAAATTGCTTATGGGCCTTACCAACAGGAGAGTCGACTTATTTTGACATACTGTTATAGAACAGTTATTAGAAATAATGTGGGTTGGTATTTAATATTATGACTGTGAATGAGCAAAACAAGGATAATCTAAATGATCCACGTATTCGAAAACTTTTTGAAGATAAAAATTTTGTTTTTTTGTCTTCGTTAATGAAGGATGGCTCTCCTCATGTGACACCTACTTGGGTAGATATTGAAAATGGTAATATTCTTATTAATACTGCAATAGGAAGAATTAAACAAAAGAATATTTCACGAGATCCGAGAGTTGCTCTAGCAATAGCTGACCAAAATAACCCATATGATATGGTTACTATCAGAGGAAAAGTAATAGAACAAATTAGTGGAGACTCAGCTGAAGAACATATAGACAAATTAGCAAAAAAGTATATTGGCAAAGATAAATATCCTGGCAGATCACCTGGAGAAAAAAGAATACTTTTAAAGATAAAACCTGAAAGAATATTTCACATGAATCAGTGATCTTCTCAAATTCATATATTATAGTAATTTATTTCTGTATTCACTTTACTTATAGACTTTGTAGTAGAGATGTTATGTTATCCTCCTTATAGAATGTTAGTTCATTAAATCTTATTCATTCGTTGTATCTTGATTTTATACATTATGAAACATATCTAGTTATAAATAATCTTAGTTTAAATAAATTTTTAATTTTATCAATATTTATACTAACAATAAAGAAGTACTCTATTTCATACTCAACAGTATCAGTTAGAAAATTATAATTTAATCTCCTTATAGTCTAAAATAAATATACGCTTACAATGCTCTTGTATATTGTATATGGTTATTACTTTATTATATAATGTACTTAATTATACTTTAAATTTTTTCAACATATTATATTTTTAAATTTATAGGCAAAACAATTGCATTTACTATACTAAAATTGATATGATCTTTTCTATTTAATATTCTGAGAAATTTTCTTCTTATCATACTCTCGTTTTTTTGTCCATCCTAATCTCTTATTATTTAATATTTCAAAATTCTCATAAATATGAGGTCTCTTTTTTCTCATTCCCTCTATTGTAGGTGCTGCCTTGTTCCAAAATGGAGTAGGATTGAACATATCAAAGTAAATGTCAGGATCTATCATTCTATGGCTAATAATAACACCTGATAACTCAAAAAATCCACAAACAGCAATAAAATAAGATCTTTGGATTGAAGATCCTCCATACTTTTGTATATATTCTTCGTAACTATCAACATCTAGTTCTTCTAAAAACCAAAGTATGGCATCTCTATGGCTATCATAAATTTTGTATAATTTTATTAGTATCTCAGAATTTATGGCATCTTTTAAAACCATAATAGAAATATATGTAAGAACTAGATAAATGATTCATTAATTAGGAGTTAAATATACATATTATTCAAACTCTAATCTGTAGAAAAGATTTAACCTACTCTATAATAAATGGCTTGCACTCTACGATATTCAATCATTTTTGACACAATTTTATGTTAGTTTATATAAATACTAATCCAAATACCTCTGTTTTGAAATATGACTGGGATGCATCAACTTACGATAGTATCTCTGACGTAATAGAATCATGGGATTAGATTTAATAGAACGTATAAACTGGAAAGGAAACGAAATAGTTCTTGATGCTGGTTGTGGTTCTGGAAGATTAACCAAGATAATATCGACTAAAATTCCCAAAGGGAAAGTTTTTGCAGTAGATCTGGATTCATCTATGATAAAAATTGCAAATGAAAGACTAGCAAAAATTTCTAATGTTAAATTTATTCAATCAAATATCTGTGACATAGAACTTCAAGATAAAATAGATATTGTATTTTCAAATGCTGTATTACATTGGATCTCAAATCAAATCACAGAAAAGTGTTTGGACATTTTTGGCAACTTCTCAAACCAAATGGTCAACTATTAATTCAATGCGGTGGATATGGAAATTCTACAAAGTCTATGCCTGTATTCAATAAAGTCCGAAAGTCACAAGAATTTTGTAATTTTTTTTGCAACCGTAAAGGGGAAGAAATTTGGAAGGAACCATGGTATTTTGCGAAAGCAGAGGATACAGAAAAAATCCTAAAAGAAATAGGCTTTAATAATATTAAAGTATTCCTAGAAAATAAAATTGCTAAATTTCATGATAAAGAAGATTACTTTATTTTCATAAAAACATTTGTTCTACGACCGTATTTAGAATATTTATCCACTGACAAATTAAAAAATAATTTGCTAGGCAGTAGTTTATGAAATTGAAACTAACTTTAAAGAATTACAATGGAAATTAGATTACGTTAGGTTAAACATTCATGCAAAAAGATAGTATATTTAAATTTTGAATTTACTACAATTTTTTTTGAATTACAATGCTAAAACCTGTTCACATAGAATTTCTCACAAATTGAAAGTGAACTTCATACTGAATATTAGAATTAAAGTTTAAATCGTATGATGTGAAAGATTCAGAAAACTAGAGATAGGATGACTTTTTACCAGGTTGAAATCTATTAATTCTAATTACTATATTTTATGTATGTTCTCATGTTCAGTAGTACGAGCTTAAATTTAGATATTATTGTATATTGAACTTATTGTACTGAATTAAGATTTTTTTCTTATGTATTGCAAATTACAATCTTTGTATTTCTAATGATTGTAATTAATCATCACTAAATTTTAATTCTATATCTTTATGAGGACATTCTTTAATTATCTCTTCTGCTAACTTGTAACTTTCTTCCTTTACATCTTCACTACTAGCAAATTTAAAAATTGTTTTTGTATTTGGTAAATAAACTCTCTTTAAATTCAAATCGCCATCTCCTTCTTCTCCTTTTCTAAAAACATAGCGTTCTCCTCGTTTGGTTATAGGATTCCAACTTCTCAACAATATTCCTTGTTTCTCTATGTTCTCGTTTGTTATTTTATCATAAACAATTGTATGCATAAAGAGATGAAAAAATGTCTTACTTGGATTGTAGAAATATCTTAAAGTATAGTAATTCTTAGGATGATTATGGGAACGGTTTGTTTTTAATTCTTCTGTTTTTGAATCAAAACACAATTCAAAACAGGAACTTGGGATATTTTCAACTTTCATATAATATTTGATACACAGTCCGAGGATTTAAATTTACTGTAAAAAAATATAGGGTGTATCTATTATAATAGAAACTAAATTCATTATATAGAACAATACTTATCAAAGTTAAAAACATAGAAACCTTAGTTTATTGCAACTCTACAATATTTTTAATTGATAAGTTTCTTTGTTTCTTAGATCTTATCAAAATTAAGTTTTAAGGTCGATAATAGTTCAAATAAAGATTTCAGATTAAATCGATTGATGTTATTATCATTTATGATAAAATTGCAATAACTCATCTTCTTCTAATTTCAACAATACAATAAATGATATTGAGTTTCCAAAAATTTCTTGGAATATTTTGGGTAATCTGGCTTTGGGAAGCTTCTTTAAGCCTAATTTTGTTGTATTAGATGTATTCTGAATTATTATCGGTAAAAAAGCAAAATATCATGAGCATATAATCTAAATGTAATATTCTTATTTATCACTATCAAGTTAAGCAGTTAAATACCTATATGGAACAATCTTTGATAATAATTTAAAACATGAGTATTATTGATGAGGACAAAGAAAAAAAAGGGATTCTCACTGAACCAGTCATAAAAATAATAAAAGATAAAAATTTTGCTTTTTTGGGAACAATAATGAAAGATGGTAGACCACAGGTATCTCCTATATGGATCGATATTGATGACAATAATAATATTCTTTTATTCAATACAGCTCAGGGAAGAATAAAACATAAAAATATTTCAAGAGATCCTAGAGTATCTCTTTCACTTGTCGATAAAAATAATCCATATAGTATGGTAACAATTCAAGGAACTATTATTGAACAAACAACAATAGGAGCTGATGAACATATAGACAAACTTGCAAAAAAATATCTTAATATTGATAGATACCCAAGTCATTCGCCTTCAATCACACGGGTGATATGTAAAATTAAACCAGAGAAAATGTACTATTTACCTCCACGATATACAGAGTTTATTGGAAAGTCTTAGGTCTCTTTTATTAAAACTATTAAAAATCATATAGTAGACGTTTGAATTGAATATTTAATTTAATTTTATCCGTTTAAAGTAGATGTTTACAATTAAGAATAATAATAATAAAAACAATCGTATTAATAGATACAAATGAACAATAATAATAATCTCAGACAAAGATTACTTAAACCGCTGAGAGCTCACATACAAGTTAAGATCATGCTCATAAAGGTTAATAGTCCAACGTGCAGTATCAATGATCATTACCTTACTATAAGTGATCCAACTCAGGTCGGTGGCGAAAGGGAGTAAATCAATGACTACAAATCTATGGCCAGTATTACCGTTGGCAGAGTGGAAAGACACCTATACCACATTGCATATGTGGACACAAATAGTAGGCAAGATCCGACTTGCACTTACTCCTTTCAGGAATCACTGGTGGAATACTACATTGTATGTTACACCTCGAGGACTTACAACCTCCTCTATGCCCTACAATGATAGACTACTCCAGATAGAGTTTGATTTTATTGAGCACATGCTTGTCATTGAAACAGATGAAGGTTCTACCAAGAGAATCCCTCTTAGACCCCGATCAGTTGCTGAGTTTTATAAAGAGACGATGGCAGCATTGGGATCACTGGGGATGCCTGTAACCATTTGGACAACACCTGTCGAAGTATCGGATCGTACTCCATTTGAGGAGGATTTTAAACATGTAGATTATGATCCTGAATATGCACAGCGTGTATGGCGCATTCTGGCACAAGCAAATCGTATACTCTCAGAGTTTAGTTCCAGGTTTATTGGCAAAGTTAGCCCCGTACATTTTTTCTGGGGAGCTTTTGACCTGGCTGTCACTAGATTTTCAGGACGAACAGCGCCTTTGCACCCAGGTGCACCAAATATGGCTCGTTTTGTGGCAGTAGAAGCATATTCGCACGAAGTGAGTAGTTGTGGCTTCTGGCCAGGTGGTGGTCCTATAGATGAACCAGTTTTCTATGCTTATGCCTATCCTGAACCTCAAGGATTTAAGGACTATCCTATCCTGCCACCGGAGGCGTTCTACCATGCAGGAATGGGAGAGTTCATTCTTCCATATGATGTTGTCCGGACGTCCGGTTCACCTGATAAGATATTGTTGTCTTTCTTACAGAGCAGTTATGAAGCAGCAGCAATATGTGCCAATTGGGATCGTCATACATTGGAACGTCAGGTAAGTGGTAAAAATCAATTTCTTGTGTCTTAGACACCTTCAGTTTCATTATGTCTCTTATCTTGAAGGTGTGTAAAGAAATAGAAGAAAAGCATCTCCCGAAGATCCCTATAACTAAACGGGGTTCAATCTTTGCTGTAACTAAAATAAGCAGCTAGATTGATTATGTCAATGATAAAATAGGTGCTAACAATATGAAGAATATAACTCTGAATATTACCAAATATGAAATTATAATATTTTTTAAGATATCTAGATTGTGAAGTATTATATGTTGTTATGGAAAAACGGTAAAAAAATAATATAGGAAAAAATTATACCAAATCTAATTCATAATAAATATCCTAATTTGGTAAAGAGACATAACATAAAATATGATTTACAATTATTATTTAATGAAAAATGAAGCAGTTTATCCTGAATAAACCTATTCTTCAATTGTTTTAAAAATAAAGATCATTGCAAGTAAATATAACCTTATGAATGTCAATAATATTATGATCCTATTATTTTTTACTAATTAAATATGTAACCTAAAAATAAAAAATACAGACCATCTAGGTAAATAAATTATCATGATTGTCATGCAATTTACTACTTAATTAATATTTGTAGAAATATTTTTAAAAAATAGAAAATATAGTTATGTTGGTAATTTTGGTTTCAAGCCACACTTTGTACAAATGTTGGTTTTTTTGTCATAGGTAATGAAAAGAAAGACGGAAAGAGTGGGAGCAAAACATTTTCAACCATGTGCGATATT
>JAICHH010000091.1 GCA_025922715.1 Nitrososphaeraceae archaeon | reverse complement strand
GCTGACAAATTGCCTTAAAATAAACATATATTTTAAGGCTCTACAAAATAGAATACTTGTACTTCATCTATTCCATTTGTTTTAGGACTGATCAAGAGTTTGAATGGTTTTTCAAAATACTATTTTGTCAAGGTAAACCTAATTATTCATTGTTCTTAATAAGTAGTGTGTATTGTGGATAATATTGTTGCCTTCATAGAATATTCATATTGAATTGAGCATTGGACTAAAACCTCATACTAATCTAATCACAATCCTTCATGAGAATGTCACTGTTTTCTTTTATTACGAAATATGACAATACTATTATTATAAATATCCTCTAGTCTAGTGGATGGGCATCATGCATCAAACACCTTTTTTCCAGAACTGATGAAGACATACCCATATGAGTAAATTGTAATTCTTTATAATGATGCTTATTCCGCAATGGTAGTCATTAAAAGGTGGATATATACTAAATCTTATGGAAGATTTAAACGAAGTTTTATAATTATACTTTTCTATAAATGGGAATGTATTCTATAACGGCTCTGTATGTACCACAACTTTAGAAGCTCCTGTATCGCTTAATATCATTTGTTGAACATCAGTGGCAATTTGATGAGCATCATATATTGAAAGATCGGTTGGATTTAAAGATCGAATTGTTATTGTTAAAGTAATATGTTGATCTCCATCCATATCTACTATTCCAATGTCCTTACAATCTACTACACCATCTATTTTAAAACAGGAGTTACGAATCTTTTCTAGGTAGGAAGAATTCACTTCTTTTTCAATTCCAATTTTTTTTATTTCCTCTGTTTCAAATTCAATATGAGTTGTTATATGTTGTATGAGTGGAATCTCATTCCTAACTTTTGACTCAAAAGTTTCTATAATGTTATGAGCGGCTCTAAGATCCAATCCACTATCAACTTGAACATCTAAATACAGATGTAATAATCGTTTAATATTCTTATTTTTGAGTTTCAATTCTTTCGTAATTTCATTTTTAATGGGATCATTGTGATAACCTTCAATTGAATTAGTTTCATGAAAATCTTTATCAAATTTTTTATTTGAATATGATGCTAATTGTGAGAAGTATATTGAATGTACATTTTTAATTCCATCAGTTTCTGAGGCAATTAATCGTATTATATCAGTTAAGGTTTCCGATTCAGATTCTATTGCATCGACATGAACTAAAACATCGGAATTTGGGATTAATTTTCTAATTTTGTCTTCAACATTAGTAGCAATTTTATGAGCTTTATCATTAGTTGATGTTCTTGGTACTTCAATATGTAGATCTATGAAAAGTGCAGGTCCTACGTTTCTAATTCTGATATCGTGGGCTCTATTTACCCCTTCTAGCCCTGAAATAGATTCCAATACAATGTGGTTAATACCTTTAGGGGCTTTATCTAAAAGAACATCTAAAGTACGTTTACCTAGCCCAAGAGATGTGTATATTATCATACATGAAATTATTAATGCAGCGTATGCGTCTGCATTGGGGATTCTAAAAAATAATACAGTACAAAGTCCGGCAATAACAACCGAAGAAGAGATCATATCCGCTTTAAAATGTAGCCCATCAGCCTCAATAGCCTGGCTACCATATTTGCGAGCAACTCTAAACAAAGTTTTTGATCTCCAATAATCAACTATTATTGAAAGTATCATTATTGCAAAAGAAAAAAATGTAATATCTGGCTCAATACTTTTAACGAAAATTCTTTCCAAACCTTCGTAAAAAATATATGCTGCAACCAGGAAAAGAAGTAATATTTGTGCAAGACTGGAAAGACTCTCAACTTTAGCATAACCGTAAGTAAATTTTGAATCAGGAGGTTTAATTACTATTCTAATTGCATAAAAAGTCATGAGAGCCGCAAGTACATCCAGGCCAGAATGGAAAGATTCTGATATAATCCCAAGGCTATTAGTAGAAAATCCAATGATAAGTTTAAGTATAGCAAGGCTAGCTGATGCAACCATAGAAGTTATGACTATACGTTTTTTTTCTTTATATGCTAAATCACTATTTTTATTGAAATGATGATTCTCTCCTTTATTTCGTTTATTGAATGAAGGAATCTTATCATTATCAGTCACGACTACTATGATCCTTATTAGAACTAACTATAAATAGTATTTAATTACCATCAATAAAAAAACTTCTATGCAATTTATTTGAAAAACAATTTTTTATTTTTAATGTTATGCAGAAATCAAGTGAAAAATTATAAGATAATAATATGCTTACTCATATAGTTATTAGTAATTAATACGTTAGGAAGAATCATGGAACATCTAAAATTATCTATAAATTAAATATAAATTAGACATATTCTAAAATCATTCAGTGGAAAAATATCAATTTATTTTAATTTCATTTTTTATAATGTTCTATATTCTAATTAGTTTATCTAGTAACACTAACATATTTGGAGAACCTGTTTTTAGAGATCCAATATTTCAGTATGAAATAATTGCTGAAGGATTATCGGATCCCACTGGAATAGTTTTTGTTGATAATGACATCTTAATAACAGAAAAGGAAGGGAAAATACGATTATTATCAGCCCAACAATTAGCTGAAAAACCAGTTCAAGAATTTAATGTTAATACAAAAAGTGAAAGAGGTTTATTAGGTATTGAATCTAATGGAAGAGAAATTTTCGTTTATGTAACTGAAGTAACTAATGGAGATTTGCTAAAGAACAGAGTTTATAAATTTTTGTGGAATGGGATTGAATTAACTAATCAAAAATTACTTCTTGATTTGCCTGCCTTGCCTGGCCCTAATCACGACGGTGGTAAATTAGTTTTAGAAGAGAATAGCAACTCTAGTAATAATGATAATTTGTATGTTATTATAGGCGATCTGAATCATAGAGGAATTTTACAAAATCTAGATGCAAACGATAAACCAGATGATACCGGAGTCATCTTAAGGATAAATTCTGAGGATGGATCCGCAATTGATACGAATCCATTTTATTCGAATCCTGATACTTCAAAATATTTTGCTTATGGTATAAGAAATAGTTTTGGCATCACACTTGACCCAGTCACAGGCACGTTATGGCAAACTGAAAATGGACCTAGTGAATATGATGAGATCAATATAGTTAAACCAGGTTTCAATAGTGGATGGATTCAGGTAATGGGACCAATGTCATTGACAGAAAAAACAGTAGATGATCTTCAAATATTACCTAATTCTTTATACTCGGATCCACAACTAAGTTGGAAAGATCCAGTAGCTTTAACAGATATTGAATTTATCAATTCTTCAAAATTAGGTGAAAAATATCTTAATATGTTATTAATTGGAGATTATAACAATGGTAATATTTATGTTGTATCACTTGATGAAAGTAGAGATAATATTTTACTAGATGAATCGTTCAAAAATCTTTTAGACAGAGTTGTAGATAACGACGAAGAAGGGGATCCTCTTATTTTTGGAACTGGTTTTAAGGCGATTACGGATATAGAAATTGGACCAGATGGCTACCTTTATGTATTATCTTTTGATGAAGGTATATTATATAAAATTTATATATAATAAAACTATCTTTATCACTTAATTTACTTATCAAATTTGTTATTAATTATAACAGAGCTTAAATGTGATGTATCACTGGGTATGGATTTCCTTTTATTTATGATCTTCTTGCTTGTATAGAGGAGAGAGTTTATTTAAAATGGACATAATAAAACTATCCTCACGTTTGCTGAGAAAAATTTCTCTAGCTTGAATCGATAAAATTATATCGCATACCAAAAAAAATCAATGTAATCAGAACTATGCCTTTTAAATGCTTGAGAAATAAAAATATTTCGTAGATCGGATATCAAAGTCATCGATGGGTAGATAATATTATAATTAAAAGAGTCATAATTCACGACAGTAGTTGTTAGATTAGTATATCAGAATAAACATATTCATAGATTTGATCTATATCCAAAGTAACAATTAATTACAAAGATTTAACATATTATTTATCATTTGATTCTTAGTAACTTAATGTGAAAAAATATCTAACAGTAATAGGATTGTTATTACAATAAATTGTTGATGAAATATTTAGTAACATTCATCATAATTTTTTAATATTTGATAATTTAGGATTAATTTTCTTAATCCATTCTATAATAATTGAATTAAATTTGTTTAGAAAAAAATATTGAAATGTATAAATTGGTAGTAATACTATCAGTTTATAGCATATTGGTACGGGCTGGTTTCTTTTTAATACTTTTCTTTTTGAATTTCGTTACATTAGACTTTATTACTGCTCAAACTAACACAACGATGATTCTGGAAAATGAAGCATCAAACAAAAATTCACAGGACAGACCAAAAGTAGAAGTATCTATTGAAGGGACACCTAATGATGACAAAATCCGCGGAGGGGATGGAAACGATGAGATAAATGGAGCGGCTGGTAATGATATCATTTATGGTAAAGAGGGAGATGATGAATTGCAGGGAGGAACTGGTGACGATATTTTAAATGGTGAGGATGGAGATGATACTCTCAATGGAGGTAAAGGTGATGACAAATTAGTGGGAGGGATAGGTAGTGATGAACTCGAAGGCGGAACTGGAGCAGATTTATTCGTATGTGATGAAGACGACAAAGTGATAGATTTTAATTCTCTAGAGAATGACAGAAGTGATGGCCCCTGTGAAATAATAGATGAGGCTTTATCTTCTGGTAATAATGAAAATGATGATAATAATAATGACGATTTTAATGAAGGGGATTTAGAAGATGATGATGATGATGCTGATGATGATGATGACCTTTCTTCATTGGGACCCATATTCTAAGGTAACTTATAATTTATAATGATGAAGGATTTTTAAACTAAAACAAGTTGTCTTATTGTTATTCTACTTAAGATTACAAATAGTTTATCCAAATATACAAAATTCCAATGCGATTTTATAAAGAATATAACATATATTTTTCAATAAAGAAAAGCATAGTGGTTACAAATGATTCAATAATAGAATACACTTTCTGAATTTGTAAAAGGCTATTGTAATGTAGAGTATTTAACAAATCTATTATAATAATATTATATATTAACTATAATAATAAAATAAATCATTTATTTTTTTCATGAAACTTTCTGCAAAACGAGATATAGGCACGCCAAAAAAAAAGGGTTTGTATTATAAAAAATTAATTTATGGCTTCTGTTAGATGATCTAATGTTCTCTTCCATCATTGTTGTTGCGATAGTTACCATAAGGACTCCGTCTATAGCCACTTCCTCGATATGTATTTCCATAACTATATCTAGATGAGGTTCCAGATCTATTGTTACTGCCATTATAGTAATTGTTGAAAGGTCTGTCACGATAATATGTACGATAAGAAGATCTTTGTATTACCGGTATCTCTATTCCCATCTCGTCATTAAGTTTATGCATATTTTGTTTGGTCTTATTCATAATTCTTGTAAATGAGTCAATGCGTTCACTCGATACCAGTGATATCGCTATGCCGCTACCTCCAGCTCTAGCTGTTCTACCAATTCTATGAAAGTATATATCAGGATCTTCTGGTACATCATAATTTATGACATGACCTACAGCAGGAACATCGATTCCTCTTGCTACTATATCCGTCGCAACAAGAATATCCTCACTTCCATTTCTAAATCTGTATATAGCTGAGTTTCTTTGTTTTTGTGATAGATCTCCATGAATCATAGTAGTTTTGAATCCATCTTCCTTCAAATAATGGAATACTTTTTCTGTTCTCTGCTTCGTAGAGACAAAAATGATAGTTTGTTGTTTTTTGTTTCTATTTTCTATTAGTGTACATAAATGTTTGAATTTTTCATTCTCTCTTACAATTAAATAGGATTGTTCAATAGTATCAAGACTTATCTCATCTTTATTTAGTCTTATTTCCTGATAGTTATGCATATACTCTTGTGCAAGATTTATAATTTCAGGTGGCATAGTAGCTGAAAAAAGACAGGTCTGTCGATCTTCATTGACATAAAAAAGTATAAACTTGATATCTTCAATAAACCCCATATCGAGCATTCTATCAGCCTCATCTAAAACTACAAATTTTACATTATCTAGTTGAATTGATCCTCTTTTGAGATGATCTATCAATCTACCAGGAGTTGCGACAACGATTTGGACTCCTCTCCTTAATTGTTCTTGTTGTATTGCAATACTCTGACCACCATAGATAGATATTGTTCGAATTCCTACATACTTTGAAAATTTATTAATTTCATTTGTAACCTGTAATGCTAATTCTCGTGTGGGGACTAAAATTAATGCTTGAATAGGAACACGAGTATGTATTTTAGTCAATATTGGAAGTGCATAGGCTGCTGTTTTACCAGTTCCTGTATGCGCTTGACCTATCATATCTAAACCTTTTAGAAAAATTGGTATAGATTCTTGTTGGATAGGGAATGGATTTTTATATCCATATTCATTGAGTGCTTTGACAATTGGAGTACTAACTCCTAATTCTTCAAATGATGATTCCATTTTATTTTTTCACTTTTTAATTGCACAAAAGCACGGAAAAAATGAGAAGTAATCAGTATTAACTTAACAAATCTGCCGTAATTCTCTTGTTAAAATATATTTATTAAGCTGCAATATAAGGTATACTAATATCCAAATTAGATTATACTTAAATACTATGATTTTTGAATAAAAAAAGTAAAAATAGAGGGAAATGGTTGTTCTCTGCCATCTTATCAATATTACTTTTGAATTATACTAATCATTTTGTGTATATAATACGAGAAAAAATAGGTAATATTAAAGTAGAGGAAATTCTTTTATAAATCTTTTTTTCTATATTTTACAGATTTACGAAATTCGAGTTTAATAAATATTATAGGTATTTAGTGGATGACTTCCCTAAAAGATGCAGTATATTATATAGTTAAATTAATTCTATAGTATTTTTATCATACTAATGAAATCTCGACTCAATCAGAATTAATTAATTTTATTATTCTAGTAAAAGTCATTAGATATGTATAAAAATTGAAAAAAGGAATATGTAATTTCTCTAATAT
>JAICHH010000090.1 GCA_025922715.1 Nitrososphaeraceae archaeon | reverse complement strand
ATACAAATTGTGCTATTCTGATTTAAGAGCAAAACTTGACATTTGAAATAATCTCCATTCCTCCTTTATTATTTATAATCCTCTCTTACAACAGATTCAAACATGATTTCTAAAAGAAGAGAAACAATTTTCATTTGGGATTAGTGAACCATCCGACTACAAGAATAAGCTTATGTTTTGAAGGGAGCAAAAATAATAAAAAGAAATCACTACGAGTATTGTAGCGAGATAATTGAATATAGTAGACCGGTATATTCTCTCTGATATCATTGTGCTATCCATTTCAGGATTATTACCCAGGTTTCAATATGCATTTTGTTTAGGAGTTCAAGAAAAAAATTTAGATGAATAAATATTCTTATATTCTGAGCACAACTATGTAGATTTTATTTTTGAACTACTAAATCAATTAGATCTAGTAGAATTAAAGGTGAAATATAACATGAAATTCTTAATTTTCTATTACCATTGATAATTATAACAAATTTTGCATTCAGAAATATTACTCAGTCTTTTCCTAGTTAAAAAAAACTTGAATACTAAATATACTCATGTACGTCATCTTTTATCTAAAAATATTGTTCTTTCTATTGATAAAAAAAATAGACCACAAATATTATAAGTTTAAGATTATAATATTTTAACGATACATTAACGCTAGTGAAAATCAAGAAATTTACTACCTAAATTGATTTAACCTTCTTGTGTACTAGATGGTACATTACTGTGGTTTTTACTATTAATCTTTAAACTATTCTTTAATACTACACTCTGCTTAAGATTGACAGATAGAAATATATTAATTTAATCGATAAATAGAAAATACTAAAAACATTCCCTTATCATAAGGTAACCGGTATCAAGAAATCCTACACTCTCTGCCACATCATAATAGAAATATGTTTAATCTTACTGAAAACTTCTTATTTGATTGGATTATCTATATTCTAATTATAATAATGAATTTAATTATTATAAGAGAATTTGGAACATCCTATTAGATTTTATTATTTTGTAAATCGGTGAATTATTAGTTACAGGGAGATATAAAGTAAATTACAAAGTGAGAAGTCATATTATTTATATTACTGAATTAGTGGATACCGAAAATGAGAAGAGTAAAAGGATGGAACCAAAAAGTAAAACATTTGTATTATTAATTTTTATATTTATAATTTTGTCATTTTTAGTTACTGTTAAAGCAACAAATAACATTGATAATTTCATATCTAATCTTTTCTTTCAATTGGGAGGTGATCCTAATATGGATATGTTTATGATTATTGTTTCTTCAACTGGTGACTTATTTACTATGGTGATTGTCGGAATGATTTTAACTATAATAAAAAGAACGAGAAAAATTGGACTGATTTTTCTAATATCAATTATAGTTATATCTATATCAATAATGTATCTTAAACCCCTTATAAATAGAACATCTCCACTTGAACAATATATTCCACAATATCATATTCCTGATAACTATACGATTGAAACCGATAGTATGACACCCTTTTCAAGAGATTTATCCTTTCCATCTAATCACGTTGCACGCGATACTGCTTTCATAATAATCATTGGCTATTGGTTTAGATTTTTTAAAAATAATACATGGATTGGAACTTTATTATGGATTTTTCCTGTATTGATAGGACTTAGTAGACTATATCTTCTTCAAAATTATTTTATTGACATATTGGGCGGGGCAGTGTATGGTATAATAATTGCGATATTCCTTGTGAAAGTACTGAAATTAAACTAACCGTTTCTCACAAATAAATTTAACAAATAGAATTAGGGATGTGCTTTTTTTGTTCAATCACCTTTAGTTATAATCCATCCAAAGTGTTTTGTATCATGAATATATCTAATTTCTTTCATCTTAGTTTTTAGTTTCCGTTTTCTTAATTGAGAAGTAAATTCTAATTGAAGACTAAGACCAAGTTTTTTGGCTAGTTTATTATTTTCTTTATTCCTTGGTAGAAGAATTCTATAACTAAAATCATTTGTCTGTTCTAAGCTGATATAATCAAGGATCATGCTGTCACAAACAGATTGGACTTGTTCTAATTTTTCTAATAGAAGAGTTTTATGTACCGGTAAGTCTCTCCAAAAAGAAGGACTTGACATATGGGATTAATATAGTTTGAAAAGGATTATTATTTATAATAATAGTAAATCAGAAAAGGTTTGAATCTTTTTCCATTTTTTCAGCTGTAGTTGGTTCTTTATCGGAATAATATTTTACCATACCCATCTTTAATACCTTAAGAGATAGTAAGGCACATTTAATCCTTGCAGGGCCTAAATTGGTCAATCCTATATTTTCTAATACTTCATCTTTGGATATATCTTTAGCAGTAGTTAACGGCTTATCCATAACCATCTCTGTTAGCATAGATGCACTAGCTTGGCTGATTGCACATCCTTTCCCATCGAATTTAATATCTTTGATTTGCCCCTCTACGACTTTGAGATATATATCAATTTGATCACCACATAAGGGATTGCTATCATGAATGACAACGTCTGCATTATCGATCTTCCCCTTATTTCTAGGATTTCTATAATGATCTAGGATAATTTCTCTATAAATATCGTCACTCAAAGTTGAAACAGTTTAATAGCTTTGCCTAACGCATTAATAAAGATATTGATCTCCTCTTTTGTATTATATATATAGAAACTAACCCTAGATGTAGCCGAAACCTCAAGCTTTTCCATTAATACTTGAGCACAGTGGTGACCAGAACGAATCGCAATGCAGTCCTCATTTAAAATAGTTGCAAGATCATGAGGATGAATATCACCCAAATTAAAGGATATAATTCCTCCCCTATTTTGTAAGTTAACATCTCCATATACTTTTATTTGTTTAAGTTCTGACATTTTTTCAAGTGCATACTTTGTTAACTCAATTTCATGGTTTCTAATGTTATCCATCCCTATTTCGTTTAGATAATCCAAAGCAGAACTAAAACCAATAACATCAGCGATATTAGGAGTCCCAGCTTCAAATTTATAAGGTAAATCGTTAAAAAGTGTCTTTTCCTTATGTACTTCTTTAATCATATCTCCTCCACAGATAAAGGGATCCATTTCCTCTAGGATATTTTTTTTCCCATACAAGATTCCTACGCCTGTTGGTCCTAACATTTTATGAGCAGAAAAAGCAAGAAACTCACAATCAAGAGAATTAACATCGGTTGTTAAATGAGGAACAGACTGAGCTCCATCAACAAATACCGGTATACCATATGCATGTGCCATATTTATGATTTTGTCTATTGGTATAATATTACCAAGTGCATTAGACATATGACATAATGAAATTAATTTTATATTATTATTATTACTATTAAGATAAGCTTCTAATTCATTTAAATTTAAGTTTCCCGTTTTATCAATTTTTAAATATTTTATTTTGGCGTTTTTTTCTTTAGCTAATATTTGCCAAGGAACGATATTACTGTGATGTTCTTGTTCAGATAAAATTATTAGATCTCCTTTTTGAATGTTTTTTCTACCCCAAGAGTAGGATACTAAATTAATGGCTTCAGTCGCATTCCGAGTAAAAATAATTTCTTGAGGAGAATTTGCATTAATAAACTTACAAACTTTTTGTCTTGTTAGTTCATAAGCATGAGTAGCTTCCTCGGCTATATCATAAACGGCTCTATGAATATTAGAGTTATAAAATGAATAATAATTTACAATTTTATTTATTACTGATAAGGGTTTTTGGGTAGTGGAGGCATTATCTAGATATACGAATGGCTTACCGTTAATTTTACGAGTTAGAATTGGAAAATCATTACGTATTTTATTTGTTTCCAATTCGGATGATTGCATAGTTAATTATTACTAATTAGTAAATATAAATGGATTGAAGGAAATGAAAATTTTTCAGATTTTTTATTGTAAATATAGTTTATCATATATGGTTACCTTCTTTTGTTCGTCCAATAAGTTCCTCCTTCTTTTTTCCATGTCAAAAAATCTTGTATAAGAAGTTTATGATCAAAGGCAATTTCTATCTCATTGATTTTACTTATTGGAATCCAAGAAATTTCCTGTGCATCATCTCCTGCAATAGGGTTTCCTTCTTTAACAACTAATACAATAAATACTACGGTCAGCATGTGTCCTCTTGGATCTCTTGTAGGATCAGAATATACTCCCAAAATATCTATTGGATATACCTCTAATGATGTTTCTTCATATACTTCTCTCATAATAGCATCTTCTATGGTTTCTCCTTCATTTACAAAACCTCCTGGTAATGCAAAACAATTTTTATAGGGATCCTTCTTACGTTTGACTAATAATATCGAAGAATGCCTATGAATAATAGCATCAACGGTAGGAATAGGATTTTTATATATTTTCAAGAGATCCTCTCATTGACAGTTGAAAATAATATATATGTTTAATCTACTTATCTATATATGCAGTTGTTATGGAGAGAACCTTGGTTAAAACCCTTAATAGATTATGATCTCAATTCTGAAAATTGTGGCTTTTGTAAAGGAAAATTTAATGGTTTATCTTTCGTAACATCATGTGAATTTTGTGGGATAGATATTATGCATGACAAATGTGCTAATTCACATATATTAGAAAGTCATATGTCTGAACTAAAAACAAAAATTGTTCAACATAAAGATAAGCCATTACATGATTTTCAATAAAATATCATTTTATTATAACATATTAAACCTCCACAATTTTTTTATTTGATAATACCTTTAAAATGTAATTCTATGAGACAATTTAAAATGCAATCACTTTTGTATTCAAAGTTAGAAACGAAAAGAATTTTTGTCATCTACTTTGAATTTTTTTTCATAAAGCTTGACCTAGTTGAGGAGTAGATAATATTAGTTTTTTAGTATACTCGTTTTTTGGAGAAAATATAATTTCTTTGGTTAAATTAAATTCTATAATTTTGCCTGCATACATAATTCCTATTTTGTCTACCAACTCAGAAATTAAAGCAAGATCATGAGAAATTAAAATTATACTAATTCCTTTTTCTTTAAGCTTTTTCAATAACTTAATTATTTGTGCCTGAACAAGCACATCTAAAGCTGTAGTGGGTTCATCAGCGATGATAATATCAGGTTCTAGCAATAAAGCTATAGCTATAACAATTCGTTGTTTCATACCTCCACTTAACTCATGAGGGTATTTATCGAGAACAGATTGTTCTAGTCCCACATTCTCTAGAATTGTTATTACGTTTTGATTATCATAAGGTTGACCATGAGTTTCAAATATATCTTTGATTTGGTTTTTTATTGTATACACAGGATCTAATGAATTCAGAGCTCCTTGAAAAATAAGAGAAATTTTCTTCCATCTAATTCTTGAATCAAAGTCTTTATCTGATAACTTTGTTATTTCTTCCCCATCTAGAAAAATACTTCCTGCTGTAATTTTCCCAGGAGGTGTGATATTTCTCATTACTGCAGAAACCAATGTGCTTTTACCACATCCTGATTCTCCAGCGATACCAAGTGATTCTCCTTTTTTTAATTCGATAAATATATTGTCAACTGCATTTATACTTTTATTATGTAGAAAGTAAGAGACACTTAGACCGCTTATAAGTAACTTATTTTTTAACAAATCTAATAATTATCTAACTAGAATAAATATATTTTCAATTATTAGAGTGTTTTAGCTCTATATATATATGGAGCAAATAGCATTTAATGATTGAGAATTGTGAAAACTCCTATTTGTTCATTTGATGCTAAAACAGGAATTTTATGTTCAAAATGTGAATCTAAATTAAAAACTGGTCATCTTTCAATCGGAGATATTGAGGCATCTATGAAATTAACTGAATTAGCAGACAAGAACAATATAATTGATAAATTTACATTAGTTGGTGCTCACAAAATTGATGAAGAATTGATATTGATACTGCCAACATCAGATATTAGTATATTACGTTCAAATATGGAATTATTAAATTATATAAAAAAGAAATTTAACAATGGTGTCTGGTTCATTGAAAGCGGTGCTACAGAGAGAAGATTTATTGAAAATTTAATATTTCCTGTGAAGATTGTTTCAATCAATTTAGTTTGGCTCCCTGATGGAAACAAACTTACAAAAATAATAATATCTAAAAAGAAAAATCAAAATACGAAAATAGATACCGCACTCATTACTAAAATTGCAAAAGAAATGAGAAATATAGAATTACTTGTAGAGTATATAGACTAACCTTATAACATTATGGAAAAAATTGAAATAAACCATATTAGATATAAATTCACTTGAAAGAAAAAATTAAGAGAACTCATTTTGCTAAAGAACTAAAAGAAAATATACTTGGAGAGAAAGTTAATGTCGGTGGTTGGATTGAAGATATACGTGACATTGGAAAAATCATATTTTTAGTAATTAAAGACGTTACTGGATCAATTCAAGTCATAGTTGATCCAGAGGAGTTTCCACAAATAAGAGAAATACCTAGACAAAGCTCTATCATACTCTCTGGCAAGATACAAAAAAGCAAAGCAAAAGAAATGAAAGTAGAGTTAAAATTAGAAGAGATTGGAGCCATTTATCAGTCTAAGCATCCTCTTCCAATTGATCCGACTGGACGATTAGAATCAGCAATTGATAAGAGGTTGGATGCAAGAGCATTAGACTTAAGAAATGAAAATGTTTCAAAATTATTTGTTATAAGATCTATTGCATTAGAAATTGTAAGAAAAACTTTACGGGAGTTGTCTTTTCTTGAAGTAAATACTCCTAAGATTATCGGAAGTGCAAGTGAAGGAGGTGCAAATTTATTTGAATTTGATTACTTTAAGAATAAAGCATATCTTGCTCAAAGTCCTCAGCTTTATAAAGAGCAACTTGTATTAGCATTGGATCGTGTCTTTGAAATAGCACCATATTTTAGAGCAGAGAAATCTAATACTGTAAGGCATTTAACAGAATTTTATAGTGTAGATATTGAAGCCGCTTTTTTAGACTATAACGATATAATGGAAATAATGGAAAGAGTAATAAAAAATGTTATAATAGGTATAAAAGATTCAGCTTTGATAGATTTTAGAACAAATGATTTT
>JAICHH010000089.1 GCA_025922715.1 Nitrososphaeraceae archaeon | reverse complement strand
CATATAAAAGTTTATGATAAAACTATTAATGAAAATATAGAAAAACAAGGTATATTGTTAAGGAGTTGGAATCCAATTAGTAAAAATGGTGAGCGATATGTTTTCAATAAGGAAGATGGGGAAGGAGATCTCAACACCAAATCCATTTACCTACCTAACGCGAAAACAATTATCGAAATTTCAAACACAGCTGAAAACGAAGAAATCCTTAAATTGGCAAAAGAAATTATTGATATATGTCCACATAAAGATATAGAAATAAAATACATTAATTAATATACTTTTTTATTTAAACAAGCTACTTTATATAATATATAAAAATGTAAATAAATTTTAATCTATTTAAATATAGAAGACTACTATACAGAGAGACTTATCAATTATCATCATAAAATTATTGTAAAGCGTTATTTGAATGTCCTATTACCTTATTCTCTTTCATAATTATACAACATTTACATTTTTCTTTGATACAAACTAAAGGTTTGTCATGACTACAAATTTGACAAATACAGTCTGTACCATATTTATGAGAAAGCTCTAACTTTTTCTTTGTATACAATATATACCATGATAAAACAAGGATAACACCTAAAATAATGAATACAATAGATAGCAATACATTTGCTCTAAATGCCAGTAAGATTGTTCCAAAAGCAATTACTGCAATGCCTGTTATCAAAGGCCATGAAGGAATTTCATTTTCTGCTGGTTTCATTTTCTAATTGTATTCCCTAATTTTTAACAATTAAATCAGATTCCGATTCTAATGTAATATTATTCTTTTTCTTTTTCTTTTTAATTTTATCTCTCACTTCTTCAAGAATTTCCTTTAACTGTTCTTCAGATAATTTACTAATTCGAGCGTCACACTCTATTCCTTTAGATTCAAGAACTTCTTCTGTTAATTGGATAATTTCATCTTTTCTTTTCTTTTCAGATTCTGTAAGCCAGTTGTTACTTATGAATCTAAAGAATGCAAAATCGCTCATAATATAATATACACTACCTTATAGTTAACTTTAACTTTATCGTATTTGACTTTTTACATGACAATACATAATCAATAGGATAAATACACTTATTCTCGGTATTAAATACATTAAATAATGTAATCATTCTTACTGGAATTAATAATTCCCCTGACACCTTTTGCAAAATATAATAATCTGACTATACTCCAAGTCAAGAATAAAACATCGTACCATCACAAATCGTAATTTCAAAAGATTTTAAAATTTCATTTATAAGGATTCAACCATATAAATAAATGGATCCTAACAATAGAAGGTAAAAAAAATATATGCGATTATTCAAAATTTTTCTCAAGAATGTTGTAATAGATCCATCCTACCTTCTTCATAATAAGTAGAATCTATATCAATAATCTCGTGGCAAACAGTTTAGCATTTCCAGACTTAGAAATTGATAGAAATAAAAAAATTTTAAGTCCAGAAGCTAAATACCAGGAGTTTAAACAACAATGGTATTTTCATCCAAGTTCTTGGTATATTAGAAAAAAAGGCGAAGGTAGTTATGATGGAAAAGGATGTAATCAGTTTACAGGATGTATTCCTGAGTGTAAATTTTATTCAGAAAAAGGAAAACTTGCCGAAAACGAAGGATTTGATTAGTCCTATTACCTCATTTGCTATTTTCTTTTTTTGGGCAATAGAAATATAATATCAGTCTATATATTTTCGTAATTTTTTAAATAATTTTTTGAAGTTGATGCGAACTATACTTTATCTCCTTTGTGTCACATGACTTTTGGCACTCTTGTTTACTCATTTTTTAAATAAATTGAAATGAAAAAATTCTTTTTTTTTATTGGTATTACTGTTAATTAAAGCAAAAATTGAAGTTAGTCTTTTCTTTTCTATTGAAACTAACATGTAAACGGTCTAAGAATCTCATCTAATTATTTTAAATAAAATATAACAAAAGAAATTAAAGGTATAGAATCTAATTTTATTATATATATGATTAGAAATAAAGTTGTAATCGTAACTGGAGCAAGTAGTGGTATTGGTTATGCAACTGCTTTAGAATTATGTAAAGCCGGTGCAAAGGTGGCCGCAGGAGCTCGAAGAGGAGAGAAACTACAAACTTTAAAAAATGAAGTTCAAAAATATGGTGGTGAAATACTAGTTAAAAAACTGGATGTTACAAAAAAAGAGGATTGTGATTCATTTATTAACTTAGTAACTAAAACATGGAATCATATTGATATTCTAATTAATAATGCTGGTATTATGCCACTAAGTTTCTTTAAGAATCTGAAAGTAAGTGAATGGGAACAAATGATTGATGTAAATCTAAAAGGAGTCTTGTATTGTACTGCAGCTGTTATACCATATATGATAACAAAAAAATCAGGTCACATTGTTAATATTTCCTCAGTAGCAGGACGAATCGTTTTTCCAGCTGGAAGTGTATATTGTGCTACTAAACATGCTGTTACAGCATTTAGTGAAGGATTAAGACAAGAATTAAGTCAACGTTATAATATCAAAGTAACATGCATTGAACCTGGAGTTGTCTCTACAGAATTACCAAATACAATTACCGATAAGTCTTTAGAATCGTTCGTGGCATCTGTAAAAGAAATGGAATCCTTAAAGGCAGAAGACATTGCTAATGCAATTATATATTCTATTGATTCACCACAATATCTCAATATTAATGAAATATTATTGAGGCCTTTGTCTCAGGAAAAATAATTCTTTTCAAGTTTTATTTTTATTAATTTTCACCACATGGTACCAAAGATAGATTGCAAAGGAAGAAGGTTCAACCTTAAAACTAAGAAATCAAATTTATTATTAGCTTTATTAGTGACTAGGATTAATCATTATAATTGCGTATTTATTCACAAATTATTTAGGGTTTTAGGTTATTCTATTAAAGAAATTTCAATATTGTACTAAATAAGTTCTTCTTAATCGATATATGATGAGTTTTACAGTAAATATCATAATTTTTATTATTTTAAGTAAAAACTTATTATTTATCAAATGCTCTTTATTTACAATAATTTAACGACAATATACCTTACAATAATAATTTATATCCAATCAAAAATATCTTTCATTATGGTATATAGTTCTTTAAAGCTGATAATACTAATTGGGATAGCACAGAAATCAAAAATTTATACGATAACATCAAATATCGGAACAAGTATCAATTTGTATAGCTCGAGAAGCCCGGTCGAATCAGTTTTTCTTAGCGTTAACTGATGCCGAGTCTAGCGGCTAAACTCCTTGGTAGGGCTAGGGATTTCAGGCTCTGGATCTCTGAAAAGACACCTGGAGACAGCAGTTCGAATCTGCTCCGGGCTATATATTTATTCTTTTAGGTCCAGCCTCGATGATTTTCTTCGATACATGTCCAAATTTTTCAAAATTTTGGATAAATAAGTTGGCTAGTTTTGTTGCTGCCTGAAAATACTCTTCTTGATTATCCCACGTTAGGACTGGGTCTAACAACTCATTTGGTACTCCAGGACATACTAAGGGTATATCTAAATTAAATATATGATGAGTTTTAAAGGAACTTTTTGTCAGAGATCCATTGATCACTGCCGTAACCATAGACCTTGTATATTTTAAATCAATTCTTTTGCCTATTCCATAAGGTCCACCATACCAGCCGGTATTTATAAGATACACCTTTGTATTATGAAGAGTTATTTTGTTTCCTAACATTTCTGCATATTTTGTAGCATGAAGAGGCATGAAAGGAGCGCCAAAACATTGTGAAAAAGTTTCTTTGGGTTGGGTAATTCCTCGTTCAGTACCTGCTAATTTGCTGGTATATCCTGACATAAAATGATACATAGCACCCTCTTTGCTAAGTTTAGCAATCGGTGGCATAACTCCAAAAGCATCAGCAGTTAAGAATACTATAACTTTAGGATGACCTGCTACACTTGGAATAACAGCGCCTGGAATAAATTCCAAAGGATAAACCACACGAGTATTTTCAGTAAGTGAACCATTAAAAAAGTCAGGAACCCTAGTATCTTTTGAAATAACGACATTTTCCATTACCGACCCAAACTTGATGGCATTCCAAATTTGTGGTTCTGTTTCCTGCTTCAAGTTAATACATTTCGCATAACATCCGCCCTCAAAATTAAATATACCTTTAGAAGACCATCCATGTTCATCATCTCCTATTAAAAACCTATTAGAGTCAGCTGAAAGGGTTGTTTTTCCAGTGCCTGATAATCCAAAAAATAAAGCAGAATCGTTATTCTTTCCTACATTTGCAGAGCAGTGCATAGGGAATATATTTTGTTCTGGTAAATAATAATTCATTAATGAAAAAATTGATTTTTTTATTTCACCAGCATATGAAGTAGAACCAATTAAGATTATCTTTTTCTTTAAATTGATAGCTATGAAAGTTTCAGAATTAGTTCCCTCTTTTTGTGGTATTGATTTAAAGTCGTTTAATGCAACTAAAAGAACTTTTGGTTTATGTTTTTCGATAAATACTTTTGTTGGTTTAATAAATATCTGATTGGCAAAAATAGACTGCCATGCTCTGTCAGTTACGATACTTATAGGAAGACGAACGTCTTCATCAGATCCTACAAAACCATTGAATAAAAAAAGTTCTTTATTTTTTACAAATTTTTTCATTCTCTCAAAAATACTTTGGAAATTCTCCTCAGAGATAGGATGATTTACTTTTCCCCAGTTAACGGTTTTTTTTGTCATATTGTCCTGTACTATGTATCTATCATCAGGAGACCTTCCAGTAAATTTCCCGGTTTCAACTGATAAAGAACCAGTCTTAGACAAAATTGCTTCTTTTCTTTGAATACATAATTCTACAAGCTCAGGAACCGATAAGTGGGAATGTAATTTTTTTGGAAACAATCCAAATTTTTTAATCATTGTTAAGCTTTTCAAATTTCCTTTCTCTGAATCCTTGGCCATTAGGATACTTTTACGGATTATTGTTAGCATTATTTAATTGATTTCCTTTAACAAAGAACACTTCCATTTATTAACTTGAGACATTATTTTCGAGACTGATTCTTGATTTCTTGTTACAAATTGATAAAGAATTCAATAGAATGCATTGACGAGCTCTATTTTTTTAGCATTTCTGTCAGATCAATATTAAAAAAAGTTCTTAATATTCCAATATAACTCTCTACAGGAGGAGGAATCTCCTTTTCACAAGCAACCCCATTATTCCAAGCATTTATCCAGATTGTCATACTCAAAAGAATATTGATAAATCTCGAATATTGTGTTGGCGTTTCAAGTTTTTTAATATATTTTTCAGAGAGGACCCAGGAAGCTGTAAAGTCGATACATGAATTGCCATAAATAGCTTTTACTTGTTGTTTTAATTCGGAGGCATAAGTGAATGGTTTCTTACACATTATAAAAGGATAGTCAACTTTGGATGGAAGCATAAGTCCAGGAGGAGATAAGATGGTAACGATTCGAGAACCTATTTTCATCTCTTTTTCAATTTTTTGTTTTAGTTTATCTATGAGTATTAAATCATTAAACCAGAAAAACAAAATACTAGCTTCGGAAAGGTTTAAAGCTTCTATTGATGTTTTTAGAATTTCAATTCCATGGCTATCCTTGATTTGATTTTTCGCATTTGTAACAAATTTCTCGTTATCATCAATACCTATGACCTTTCTAACCATGAATTCCTCTTTCGCAATTTCTAATGACTTATTATTATTTCCAAATCCAATATAATAAAATACATCTTTGGAAGATAAATTAGAAAATTTAAAAAGGTTTCTAAAAACACTATCTGCTATTGTTATATCCTGACCAGAAATTACTTCGGAAGGTAAATTAGAAATGAATTCATCTATTTTCAAGTTTTTTAATTTTTCCTTATAACAAGATATATATTGTTTCTTATATTATAATATTGAATCCGTATAGAATATCTATCTCACACAAATTTTCTTTCCGAATTTATTATGGTTTACTTTTGTAATTTAAAAATACATAACTAAATAAGAATAACTTTATAAAGTGAAATTGCCATATGACAAATATGTTTGATCTTAAAGATTATTTCTCTAGAAATATAGATCAAATAAGAAAGATCATGAATAAGTCTGATGAATCATATGAAAGAATCGTTTGTCAAATTTGTAATAGAATCTGCTATAACAAAAAAGATCTAAAAATTCATCTAAAGAAAGAACATCCTGATCTCCCTTCACCACAAACTAGAACTTAGATCTTGAAAAACTTTTATTTAATACTTAATAAGGATAACATAACAAACTTGGTATCAAATAATTACATACTTTAAAATATGATTATGAATTTTTATTTGAATATGGTGGAAAATAAATATGATATTGGATTTAATAAATTTAAGAACATTTACGGTGAATTGGGTATTAAAGTACTTCAAAATGTTAATCAAACCTCGCCTGATATGGTGAAATATATTCTTGAATTTGCATTTGGAGAAATTTATAACCGAAAGGGACTAGATATTAAATCCAGAGAAATAGTCTCTATATCTTCGTTATTAACATTAGGAAATGCAGTACCTCAATTAAAGTCACATATTCATGGCGCTTTAAATATAGGATGTACCAGAGATGAACTTTTAGAAATCGTTATACAAATTTTATTATATAGCGGTTTTCCTAGTGCCCTAAATGGATTACAGAGTATGAAAGAAGTATTTGAAGAAAGAGATAAAAAAGGAATAAATAATTAAAATATAAATCCCTGAATATCATCTATTATTATTTGATTGATCTTTAAAATGTTTAATTGTTTTAACTTTGATTAAAAACATGTATAAATAATCTCCAAATTTTTTCTACAATTGAATCAATCCATAAAAGTATTTATCTTTAATTAAGCACCAATCTTAAGCCTTCAAATATAATTTATTTGAGCTTCGATAATTTCCTATAATTTCCTTTATTTTTTCATGTATTGTTATTTCATAAATATATAGATCAATAAATTTGATAATGACACGATTTTCGAAAAATTTTACTAGATCTATTTAATGAATATAAACTTCAATATTAAATTGTGTATCATATTCTGCTTAAGAACGAAAAATTTAGTAAATACAATTTTTTATTTTAATGGTTCAAATCGTAGGATTAATTTACCTACTCTTGTTTTACTACTGTTATG
>JAICHH010000088.1 GCA_025922715.1 Nitrososphaeraceae archaeon | reverse complement strand
TCTTTAATTATTCCTCGTACTCCAGTAGAGATTATTGCTCCAACAAATGATAAAAATTTGGTACAATCAGGTTCTTCTATCATTTTTTGTAATATGGTAATTCCGTTACTCAAATTTACAGATTCAAATCCTCCGGAATTGTACATTTGAGTTAATAACTCATTTAACTCACCTTTTTGAATATTATAATCCTCGATTTCATGCTTGCTATTTTTTTGATTTTTATTATAATTCATAAAAAAATAATAAAATAGTAACAATATAATAATATATTTACTCGTAAGTGTCTTCATATTCGCATTTTATAAAAGTCAGATAATTGTATCATGTCATGTGAATAATAAACATTCTTTCACAGGAAAAAAAATTGATCCTCCAAATATATACTCCAACATGTCTATATGCGATCTTATTTCTTTCTATGAATCTACTGGATTTAACGCTAGGCGATTATCAGAAGCAGCAAAGATGTTCAAAAAAATGATTGATACTGATGCCACTATTTGTTTAACTATATCAGGAGCAATGACTCCTATAGGTCTTGGAAAATCTATTTCAACTATGATTGAGAAAGGGTTTGTTGATTGGATCATTACCACAGGAGCTAATGCATATCATGATCTTCATTTCGCCTATGATTTGCCTGTCAGGCAAGGTCATTTTGATGTCGATGATGATATTTTATATTCTAAACAAATCGTTAGAATTTACGATGTTTATATTAAAGAAGTAGAAACACTTCAACGACAAGACGATCTTATACAAGACACTATAAGAAAGATGAACAAAAGAATAGGAAATTCCGTAAAAGATATTTCTACAGCCGATCTTTCTTACCGACTGGGAGAGAATGCTTATCATCACTCTTCTTTTCCTGACAAATCTTTCATGGTTTCTGCTTTTAAAAACGAGGTGCCAGTTTATATCCCCTCATTAACAGATTCATCCATTGGAATGAATATGATACCACTTCTTTTTGAGTCATCTTTACCTCCTCTTAATCTATTATCCGATATTTCTGAATCAGCAGCAATATTATGGAAAAGCAAAATTTCAGGAGGGTTAGAATTAGGTGGAGGAGTACCCAAAAACTTCTTCCAACAAACTGGTCCTACATTATATCAAATTTTGAAAATAAAAGAAGGAGGTCATGACTATGTCATTCAATTGACAGACGCAAGACCTGATACAGGAGGTTTATCTGGAGCAACAATTCAAGAAGGGAAGAGTTGGGGAAAAATAAAAACATCTCATACTGGCAATGTAATTGTGTATGGCGATTCTTCTGTTTACTTTCCGATTTTATGTTCATATATTTTATCAGAATGTAAACCAAGAAAGCCAAAGAGATTATATCATTGGAAAGATAAATTTGTAAAAGAAATGAAGGACAAGTATTTAAAAAAAAATAAAAATAGCGATAAGTTACCCTTACGTTTTAAATCCTAAACTTTAGAATTTTTTTATTTTCTAATATCTGTCTAATTAATATTTTTATTTTGTCAATATTAATACCATAGTAATTTGAATCTTTTACATTTAAAAATTTAATCATTGATCTCTCAAGTATTGAAAAACATATATTATTTTCATTTTTTTGAAAATGAACAAGAGCAGCACAAATCAATATTAATCCATTCAGTAATTGCTTTTCATGTCCACTGGCTTCTTTCCAAACCATTTCCAATGCTTCATGAGACCACCAATATTTCTCATCATTAAAAAGGTCGACTGCCCTATCAATTGACTCTTCTTTGCTTAAATGTCTTTCTTTTACCTCAATGATTTCTTTAATTGAAGAAATCTTTTTTAATAAATTAAATACTTTATCTATATTTTCTTTTTTTTCAATGCTTAGATCTAATTCAATAAAGTCGCTTGCTATACGACAATCTCTAATTATAATATCTAAGGAATTAGTTAGCTCCCTCGATTTTTTTAGAATCAAATCCGCATCTGCTGGTTCAAATTGTGGATTATCCAAATATACCATATATCTATATAAATTATTCTTATTCATTCCTATAATCCCTCACTGTCTGCTACTATAGCTAATAATTAAAAATATATATCAAGCCGAAATTAAAGTAATTTTGGGACTAAGCTTATCTGATAAAAAGGAACTAGAATCATTATTAAAATTTCATTCTTTAAACATAAATCAAATGATAACTTTCTCTAAAAATCTTATTCCTTCGCAAGGAAATATCGAAGATTTTGCTTATGGATTTATTGTGGGCACAATACTCGGTAACTATTCTGAAAAATTTTTTCAGAGACACAATAGAGCTCCTGATAATGATGAATTAATGGATATATATTTTACAATGTCATTACGATCTGCTAAAATTAGGAAGGCTATACTAAATGAATTAACTTAATTATTTTTTAATAATAAGAATGTAGAACATCAATTAGATTTTTAAACATCCTTATGATTTTTATACTATGGGTAATAACCCTGAATTTGGATTGGCTGTGATGAATCGCGTAATAAAAAAGGCAGGTGCGGAAAGAGTAAGTGATGAAGCATCGGATACTTTAAGAAAAATACTTGAGGAAATTGCAAACAATATATCTAAGACTGCAATAGATCTTGCTAATCATGCAGGTAGAAAAACAATCAAATCTGATGATATTTTGTTGGCCTATAAGAATAGCTATAAAAAATAAAGAGTTCCATGTGGATTATTTTAGCGGATTTAAACAGTCAAATATTGCTCTAATTCATTCATTATTAAATAATTTGTTTAATTAAAGGTAATAACTCAAATTTATATGTCTCTTTTCTATGCCTAATTATGAGGTGGGGTGGCAGAGCGGCTATGCGTTCGCCTGCAGAAATAGTTGATAGCGAATATATAGGGGTTCGAATCCCTTCCCCACCTTTGAATTATTTTAGCAAATTGTCAGTGGTAAAGGATTCACTTGGTATAGGTTTCCTTCAATGCTTGACCATAGGTTAAGGAAGCTTTTTTTCTGAGATAAGGAATTAACCTATAATGTAATGAATATATATGCTCTTCCTTGATTAAAATTCCTTTTACTACCAATGATATTAATCCACCAGATAATTTCGAAGAAGGTATATTGCTTTCTTTAGAAAATAAAACTCTTTTGGATTGATATTCATCTATTGAAAAGTACGGTCTATTTTTTTCAATTATCAATGGCCAAACAATCATTTCCCAAATCAATCGTCTGTATTCTGTAGAATGAGCATGTTTTCCTTTGGGATGAGGATCTTTGCCATTATTGTAGGAGGTCATTGTTCATATAATTTTATCTTTTTAATGTTAGTTGAGGTTTTATAATCTAATACTATTAACTGAATATCTTTACTGACAATAGACTAATAAATATAGAAGAGGTAGAGGTTTCGACAAACAACTTTTAAGCTTTAGAAAGCAATATAACAGTTTAATATTCCGGATTAGATATGAATCGACCTCCGATCTTATTAGCACTACTTCCCTCAGGCACTGTCATAAATGAAACAATTTTTTTTTCTTATCTATCGATACTGGTAGGTTTAGTAATCCTTGCAGTATGGTTGAGAAGGAAACGAGCTAAAAAGACATCTTAACAAATCAAAAGAATAACATGATTCGTATGAAACTGCCTTTTACTTATTTTTTCGATATTGAATCAAAGTTTTTGCAATCCATTCAACGTCTTCAATTGATTTTGCTAACCTAGAAATTTTTATACAATCTCTAATATCTCGAGATTTTAATTTGTGCCAAACGATATGTGAAATTTCATTAGCAATATCTAAAGGAATATCGTTTTTAACAAGAATTCCATTGGAAACTTCTATAAATTTATATCGATTATATGGCTTTAGATGGAAAATAATAAATCTAGAAAGTAATGGTGATAATAATTTTTGTTCGTTATTACATGTTGCAAAGATCCATGTTTTCAATTGTGTACTACGAGTCTTTTGTGACTTAGTTTCAGTTAGTATCCCTGTTTCCATTATACTTAGTAACGATGTCTGGTCCTTGTACGGCATATGTTCTATTTCATCTATCAATAAATATCGTGGACGATAATCAAATAAATAGTCCATCATTCCTGCTTTGGTACTATGACTACCTAAAGTAAAATACGATCTTTCCAGCTTTAGAAATTCTAACATAAACAATGTCTTAGCTGATGCGGGAGGACCGACGAGTAAAATATGTACTGCGTTGTCTGATATCAATGACATTTTAAAAATCTTTTTTATATCATCATATCCTATTATACTTTCAAAAAGACTCAAATTTTCACGATTTTTTTCGTCTGAGTATTTATGAACGCCATCTTTAAGCTTTAAAAGTTCATTCCTGTTCATCTATTATAATTAAATATTAGCTCTCTATATTTTTTATTTTTATTTAATATAATCTCAGTAAGTTCTAAATTTATAAATATTAATCTAGGAAAAGAAAAATATAGGTTACAAGTAACAACATATATTGACTGATGTTTCAATCAATGAAGATGAAAAACATTTAGTTCTAATAGCTTTAAATCAATTAGCTGAAATGATTGAAGAGGGTACTATTAAAGAAGAAGACTTTAATGTAACGGGGTATAATTTTATTAATTTATCTTCCATATACGAGCTAAAAGATCGACTAGAAACAGCAATTATGTAGTTGTCATGTTTATCTCATTGTTATTTGATGGATAAATAGGTCAAAATCAATTAAAAATTCACAATTCTTCCCATTCACAAGAATACTCAGGACTAGTATCCCATAGCTTTAAAAAAGATTTGAAATACAAATCAAAAATTTCTTGATTTTTTCTTTTATATATTTGATAAATTTTTCGATTTTGTGAGTTTATTCCAAATAAATACGGCTCCAGTAATATAATTCCACTACCGTGAATATCTCTATCTCTTATTACTATATTATGAGGTAATATTGTTTTATAAACTCTTATTTCAAAATTTGATAATTCTTTCGTAGATAACGATACAATTTTCATGTTACAGAGCTTGGAAAGACAGGAAGTAAGACTTTCATAAATATTTGGAAAAACACTCAAATATTTTATATGATTAAGCATATCAGAATGTGGATCACAAAGCAAAATTTTTAATTTTATGTTATTTTTTAATATACTTTTGAATACTTCAATATAATTAAAAGAGAAAATCTGGTCGAGACTAACACAAGCAATACATATTTCTCTTCTTGAATTAACTACTATATCAAAAATTTTAACATTTTCCTTTGAATAAACATCTATGGCATCATCTTTATTTTCTTTTTTCAGAATTTCTTTTATTTTAGTTGTCATAAACGGAGTTATGGATGATGATATGTCACTACTCTTTTGAATAAGATTTTCGATTGTCACCAAATAAAAACTACATGGATGAAATAAAAATATTTATCTATTCAAGGAAATATCATTATCATTTTCTAAAAAGATAAACCCTAATCTCAAATAGTAACTCTATTTTGATTATAGTGTGTATTCTTTTTTTAAGTAAAAGTCAGAGAAAATTAGCTAACAGTCTTTTTAATAACAACTAATATATATCAAAGTTGTCTGCTGTTCCTTCGAAATTAAAATTTCGCCTTAATTATAAGCCAATAAATTATGATGTTAAAACCGGTATGTTTGAAGTAAATTCAGAAAAATATACAAGATATGAAGAAGCACGAGCAAATCATTGGAGATGCGATAAATGCGGTAATCGTTTCTCTACGTTTAAAAAATTAAGAAAACATAAAAAAGATATACATGCATACTGAAGAGTGCTTCGGAACTCTCAATAATATAAACATAGGTAAAATATATTTTTAAATTCAAACTTATAAATATCAATTTAGCATAAATTTCTATTATTTTCATAAAAAATACATCAATACTTTTATTGTGGTCTATTTACTGAATTAATATGGAAGGATATTGTGTTAAATGTAAATCTAAGCGAGACATGCAAAGTGAAAAAAAGGTTACAATGAAAAACGGAAGACCTGCTACTCAAGGTATATGTAGTGTTTGTGGAACAAAAATGTTCAAGATAGGAAAATAATGATATAGATAATAAAACATTATATTTAGATGTAATGTTTTCTACTTTTTTTAAATGTATTTCTAAATTATCTTTTTAAACACAGACTTTGCCTCAGTTTTACAAACTTTAGAAAAAAATTATCGCAATTGTTTTCGAATAATATAGTAGAAAGTTCTACGAGATATATTATTAATTTAAATATAGTGTAATTTTGATTCTATACTATGAAATTTATGTTTGTGTCTCTTTTTCTAACCTCTCTAATTGGATTCTTGAGCATAATTCTTTTCTATGATTTACAATCGATTAATTCTCAGAGCGAAACAACCCCAAGCCTTGCTAATATGAGTGTAAAAATTACTTCTCCTAGCGAGGGAAAAAAAATTCCTAGCGGAGAATTAACTATTTCTGGTATTTCCAGTGATACTCAAACTAAAAATTGTACTGTGTTTGTAGATTGGAACGACTTGAAACCTTTTCAAAAAGTAAGGGCTGCAGGTCCTGGAGGAATTGATGATTTTTCTGAATGGATTTTCACTTATGATTCTAGTTATCATGAAATAATTGCAGGAAAGAATGAATTGACATCAAAAATAACATGCTTAGATGGAAGTAAGCCTTTAACAAAATGGAACTCTATAAATGTAACTGGCTATTCAAAAAATACCTCCTTATTACCTATTACACAAGAAAATACAACATCTTTTGAATCAACGTCTAAAAAACTTCCATTGCAAACTTTCCTACCTGGTTCAAATCAAAATACTACAACTAAACCTGTTGACCAAAATACAACCTCATCACCATTGTCTAATGTTTCTTCTGTTGACCAAAATACAACCTCATCACCATTGTCTAATGTCTCTGAATCAGCTGTAGAGATGGTCATTCCAAATGAATCAATTGAAGATGTTATTGATAATACTAATACTTCTATCTCTCCCAGTCCCCAATCTAATTCAAATCTTAAATCGAAGCAATTTACATTGGATCAGCCTCGCATAGACCTAGATGAACAACAATCACTACCATCAGATGATAAGAAAACTGATAACCAAACAATGGTATCACCTACTGATAACCAAACAATGGTATCACCTACTGATAACCAAACAATGGTATCACCTACTGATAACCAAACAATGGTATCACCTACTGATAACCAAACAATGGTATCACCTACTG
>JAICHH010000087.1 GCA_025922715.1 Nitrososphaeraceae archaeon | reverse complement strand
ATTGAATATTTTTGCCTTTACTGATTTGTCACCATAGTTAACAAAATATTATCTTCATCATCTAAGATAAACCATATTGGAACTATATGCGGACTTTTCTTCTTATTGATGGTTCATAATTTATATGTAAAAGTTCCTTGCAAAAGAAGATTCTGGTTTTCATTTTTAGTCATTTGTTGCATTAAATTATTAATTAGATAAAGATCAGTGTATTCTACAATTATTTTTTCATTTCATCAAGTGATAACTTGGACATTCGGTCCAATACATATTCACTTATTTTTAAACCCTGTTCATAGGTTATAGTTTTTCCTGTGTAAAGATATGAGGAGACGAGAAATTTTTCTAGTACAGTACACCATACGGCTCCTAAAACAAAATCTCGCATATTATTGACTCCTGTACGTTCTTTGATTTTTTCGTGTTGTACCTTGGAGTAATTTTCTATTATTGGTAGACATGAAGTAACATTTTGTATTAACTTGTCTAATAATATTCTGGTAAATTCATCATCCTCTAATACCATAATAAAACCTTCATCTGTTTAACATATTAATGGTATCGTATAATCATACTATAAGATAGATATCATTTTCAAAATTAAAAATACCTAATTTTAATTTATTTTCTTGTGGGTTTCGATTGGAGCAGTTCCATACTTGTATGTAATCTGCAATTTATCGCCCATATTATAGTTACAGTTTGAAATTCCTCTAGGATGATCTTGACTGTTAACAACACATTCCCCATCACTTTTACTGATTATTGTAACTTGTTCGGTAATCGTTTCAGGGAATAGATTTTGTATCGGAAAAATAAATAAAGCAAAGACTATAAAAATTCCTACTATACTAATTCCAAATATCAACGCAAGTTGTCTGTTTGAGATACCTTGGTTTTCTCCAGCATCCATCTCATATCCATAACTCATAATAGTATTTAATTTAATTATCCTATAAAGTATATTATACATTAATAGATAGTGCCTAACAAAATTAGTACTACAGTTAATAAATACCAAACAGAAGAAGAAGAAGAAGAAGAAAATTAACTAAATGAAATGATTATTAATAAAGTAATTTCATATCATTCCTTAGATTCTACCGATTTAGAATGATTATTTTATAGTATAGTAACACATTTAATGAATTATATGAATATTTTTATAATTAATATTGTGAAAAAAAAGTAAATTTTAATAGTTAAGTGCAAAAATTATATTTTTACATACTATCATTCTTATTCTTTTTCAATACTGATACCTTATTGTTTATATCATCTGGAGTAACAGGAGGCATAAGTTCTAATTTTTGTGATTCATATATTCCTACAACGGGTTCTTTACAAGATGGACATAGTTGATAATATACATATACAGAGTTTTGTCTTTTGTTGAATCCCAAAAAGTGAAATCCCATTTGTGGATGAAAATGATCATTACAGGATAAGCATTTCATATCAAAGAAAAGTAGCCTAGTATTTATATTTGTTAGATATATTAAATGTGATTATGAGATAAATTGAAGATTATTTTCAATATAATTTGCCAACCTAACGGCTAGTATTTTTTATTTGCTAAATAAAGGGATATCTTTATTTCAGTTAAAATTCAAAAGGAATCAATGTCATCGTAGATTGTATTTTGCTAATTTTTCTAATCCTTTTTTTAATTATATATTCTAATTGTTTTAAAGTATCATATATTATTTCAATTAGGATATCATACACTCCATAAACAATGCTACATGTTAATACATTATCTATTGATTTAATACTTTTAGCAACAAGACTTTCATAGCCTGATTCGCAATTGATTAGAATATATGCCTTAGGCATACAATACTATCTAATATAGATTCTAACTAAAAAAACTTATGATTCTTTGAAATATATTGACAACAAAATGATTTTAAATCTCACCATCCTCAATTGAATCATTCTACCATAATAATAGTCATTGTTAATTAAGTGAAATCATTTTATAAGTTAGGAAATTGTTATTTGTTAATGCCTCTCTCTTTTCTAACTTCCTTATTTCCATTCAAAATTTCTGATATTGTAGTTTATGCTTTTCAAAGTGACATTTCTCTGAACAATAATAGTCATTGCACATATGACAGAAAATAGGATAATCTTGAGTCTTTCTGCCACAATTGGCACAACAACTAGACATATCCATATATAATAATACGTTATCATAATATGTAAATTTACCTATAAATATTAGAATACTATTTTAAGTAAAATCATTTATTAATTTAAAAGTATAAGTAGATTAGACTTTTTAATCTATTTGTATAACGATTTCTCAAAAATACATTTTATTATAAATAGAGATGTATATTCAATTTCATAGTGATGAAAGGCCTATTGGGTCATAACTTTTTCAATAATTTCAAATTTTGAAACATGTTTGTCTTTTTAATTGTTGGTTAACATAATTATAAGTCTATGGATCTGTGTCAAAAGTATCTCATTAATTGTTATTTGAAATGGATATAGTATTAAAGTCTGTTGTAGTCATCTACTTTCACTTAATTTAAGATGTTTAATTATTATTAACAGATTAACATAAAGATATTCTTTGGCATATACAATGAACATGTAATAATTAACTTTATTTGATAACGCTATGTTGGCAAGTAAAATTATCATATTCTACAATCTATTGTCTAATTCATAAGAAATCATCTATATCACCTTACATGGTCATTCTCCGAATAGTTAATGTGGAACTTATTCCAAGATTAACAAGAGCCTAAGATTCCATTAACTCATAGTCTCATAAACTTAAAACCTACTAAACCGAAGTAAAACTCATGAATAAACTTGAAGGAAAAATCGCAGTTATTACAGGAGGAAGTAGTGGTATAGGCCTTGCCACGGCAAAGCGGTTCGTCACTGAGGGTGCATATGTTTTCATCACTGGTCGACGTCAAACCGAACTTAAGGTAGCAGTAAGGGACATAGGTAAAAATGTCACCGATGTTCAGGGTGATGTCTCAAATCTTGCAGATCTTGATCGCTTGTACTCTATAGTAAAGCAACAAAAGGGACACATAGACATTCTGTTCGCCAATGCAGGTCTTGGGGAATTTGCTACATTAGAGAAAATTTCTGAAGCTCACTTTGACAAAACGTTCGATGTCAACGTCAAAGGACTTCTATTCACTGTGCAAAAAGCAGTTCCGTTGTTTAGGGATGGTGGTTCGATCATTCTGAATTCATCGATCGCTGCATCCAAAGGAGTTGAGGGATTTAGTGTTTACAGCGCAAGCAAGGCCGCCGTACGCTCTTTCGCTCGAACATGGACAGTCGATCTGAGGCACCACAACATCCGCGTCAACGCAATAAGTCCTGGTCCGATCGACACACCGGCCTTCAGTGACTTGATGCAGAATGAGGAACATAGCAGACAACTCAAAAAAGACCTTGTAAGCAACGTGCCGCTGAGGAGGATGGGCACTCCTGATGAAGTCGCAAAAGTCGCCACGTTCCTCGCGTCTGATGAGAGCAGTTATGTCACCGGTATCGAACTGTTCGTCGATGGAGGTGCGGCACAAATCTAGCTATTGTCTTTGACTGACCCACATTTTTCTATGCTATCTTAATCTAGTAGATTCAGTAAAAGGTTTATTTAAAAATGCTGGCTAAATATGTTTCCAAATGTTAAGAGTATTAAATTGTATAGTCTAATTCAGGAACTATATAATATTGATCTCAGTATAGTATGAAAATGTAAGTAGTAAAGTATTCACTCTACTTAGTATAAAGATTCAAATTTTACCACTTATTGCCTTAACTTTTTTTTAATATTCTATCGAAATAATAGGCGAAATTTGAAATAAGTTACTAAACAGCTAACATACAAGTTTATTACTCCCAATTACATGTTCTACTCTAAGCCTCTCCGTTTGTACGCTCACTAATAAGTTTATTATTAACTATCTAATTCTTAGAAACATTGTATTTCTTTTTTCTTCAAAATTTTCTATTGGTTCAAAACCCCATTGCTTGTATATATCTATTTTATCTTCCTCTGCTTCAACGATTATTATTTTACAAGCAACTTCTTTTGATACGTCTCTAACTTTAGAAGTAACCCAGTTAATCATAATTTTACCCACACCTTTACCTCTACAATCTAAATGTCTAGCCATTTCACCAATTAAAATTCCTGGTACATAATTACGGGTAGTCAATCGACCTAATGTTAAATGCTGAGATCTTGACAATTGACTCATTGCTAAGGTTACATAACCAATTACTTTATTGTTGCTAGTTACAAATAACCATACCTTACATATTCCTTTATTATCATTATCCTTTGCACATAGACGCAGGTAATCTGCAAAATATTGTTTTTCACATTTGAAATCGTCTAGATTAACAGATTCGTTTACAGCCTTGGTTAAATTGTAAACTTTAATATCTTGATCTGATAATAATTTATTATTATTGTCTTCTTTTTTCAACTAAAAAATTTTTAATCTGAATATACTTTGATCTTGCTACCAATTTTCACCATTTCTTCAATATTCATTTTTTGTTCTTTAGTTAGTGGTTCATCGAGTTTTTTCATAAGATACGCCCACTCTTTTTCGTTTAGCGGTTTTGGATATCTCAAAGTATATCTTTATAATCTATTCTCTAATAAAAATATAGCTTCTGTTTCTAAGTTACAATCGTAAAATATCTGTTTATCTAGCCCAATTACATGCGATATTCGAAGTTCTATATACTAACGAATATAATCTTATAATTTTTAATAACCTTCACATTGACTAAATTATATTAAATCCTTATTTTAAATGAATTACATTGATAATTAATGTCAGAGTATCCTTATGAAGGTAAGATTCATAGTGATGATAAAGTAAACTATAGTACTGTTTATTCATCTGATAGGATAAGAATTGGCAAGGTGGAAGCAGCATTTGCAGAATCTTTCATTGTAAAGAATGAAATGGAAAACAAAGAGGTTAAATATGAAATTCCAAGGCTCGACATTGTAAGTATAATTGATGGATCAATTACTCTCAAACTAAAGAAAAGTGACATAGATCAAAATTATGAAACATCATCTATTAATAAAATTTAAAATGTTCTTTGTAGATAGTGTGAAGAGTAATACTTAGCTTCTTGGATAATATTTACTATTATTTTTTTCATTTTTGACTAATTTAGAACTTTATTTTATGTCTTTATTGATTGGACGGTATATTTACTGATTTTGAGCAAAGATAAATTATTATTATATTATGTTACCTAACCTGATATAATAAGAATTCAAAGCCATCCTAGTTCGTATTAATAACGATGCTTAAATGTAGCCATGGATTAAATTTACGAAGAAAAATAAATTGTATGAGCAATAACAAAACTATATTTCTATGTGATAATGTAGAATGTTATAACTGAAACCAGCTCTTGCAAGATCAGCATTTGCGAAATTAGTCGTCGTCCCTTCACAATGTGTATAAGATGAAAGTCAATAAATATATAATTCTAAATTCAAAATCATAATCTGAGTTTCTGTAATGACATCCTTGCTAGCATTAGTATTTTATTATTCATTGAAGATTTACTTGTTGTAATATAGATAAGATAATAAAATTTCATTCTTCATCATATTCAGATGATTGTTCTCTTAATTCTGATAGATCTATTAAGTACTCAAATAGGTTACAAAAGTGAAGAATAATATTATTATCTGTCGAGTAAATAGCTAAAATCCTATCAGAATTGATTTTATTTGTCAAATCTATATAAAGTAAATGTTGGTTATCTGTTATAAGAATAATCATATCAGCTCTTAATATTTTAGCTATCTTTTCATATTTTATGTCCAGGTTAGCAGGCGTTGTAGATAATAAAAGTTTTAGGTTATCTAAATTATCAAATAAAATTCGTATTTTTGGGTTATTACTAATCTTAAAATTAGTCAATGATAAATTTAAATTTGTAATTAAGTTATGGCTATATTTATTTCTAATGAATATTAGTAACGAAATTTTAGTTTTTGCATTAGTTATCAATTTATTTATTGTATCTTTTATATTTTCTTTATCTATACATAAATAAGAATTATTTCCTATTGATTCGAATTTATTCTGTTTTTCCATCAATTGAAATTGTTTTTTATTTAATATGACACTTTGGTCTATTTTTTTATTTAATATCTTTATTAACTTATCATACCAAAATAATGCTCCAGCAAGAAGAATATAAGAAAGATTATATATCAAATCCCAAATCCATGCATGCTCTATAATAATATTTATTCCTGAATTAAAAGTGAAAATATATCCTACATTTGCAAATGTATTCAATATTACAAATATTGAAATCAAGGCTCTATGAATATATAAAATTTTTTTGTGACGTAAGTTCCATAACAAAACAAGTGCAGGTATTAATATGATCCCATCTGCTATGTGATATAATATATCAACTAATATTAAATAGATATCAGTTGAATATGTTATTGCGCTTGACTGAACTAAAAAAAGAATTAGTAGTACTGAAAAAATGGTAATTATAAATACTGAACTTTCGCTAAATTTCTTCTTTTTATTCCAATAGTAGAAAGATGAATACAAATGGTAAGCCATAAAAATATATCCTAATAACCATAAACTATCTGCATAAGAAGGATATGGTACATCAACTCTTAATATGCTTTGATAATATGTATATATAATTTCGGCTGAAAACCAAAGCGATATTGCAATAAATAGTGATACATATTTTTTCCCTTCGATTTTCCGATTTCTCTCTCGTATTATGAGTATGAGTGAAAATATTAATGCTAATCCTGCACTAATATCGATTACCCAATTACTAAACATAAACTGTAGTTCAAGATTAAAGGTAGAGGTTAAAATATAAACTATAATAGATGAAATAATTGAGGATATAATTAGTGACATTAACAATAATTTTAAATCATTTATGGAAAAATGCATGATATCTGATAGTTTACTCAATATAATAATATTTTTAGGCTCTAAAATCGATTTAAATAAGTTGATATCTCTTTTTATTAAATTAATAATTATAGTGTTATGACAATTGCAAGTGAGTAAAATAATAATGAATAAGCAAATTTCATCTAAATTGTTTCTATAACCTTCATACTTTCAATGATATTGAAGTATTAATTATTTTCATATCTTTCCCACTAGAATGCCGATACATAATAACTTATTTGAATTTT
>JAICHH010000086.1 GCA_025922715.1 Nitrososphaeraceae archaeon | reverse complement strand
CAAATAGACTCTTTTTATACTTAATAATAACTCTAGTTTTTGCATCTATTGGAATAAGCAGCATAAATGAAGATAATTAATCTATTTATCCAATAACAATACTCTTTACTCTTCTATACTTAACACTAGTAAAATCAATATAGTATTTTGCATTAAGGTAAATATTGGTTTGGTCAGTGCTTAGTAAAACGAGTAATTTTGTTAATTTTCTTTCTCAAAAATATATATTAATTTTTCTTGCATTATTATTACTTTTATATTTTGATTCATCATTTGTAGATCTTAGTGAAAGGTTCAATCTACCAGAAAAAAAAGATTACCTTATTGGAATTTTCTTAATTTTTGTAAGCCTTTTCATATTTATTAATATTTTATTGATATTTACAATAAAAAATATATTTTTAAAAAATTATAGTATTTTAGGAGATAAAGTAAAAGTCATACACAATTTCATCGTCATATATCTAATTACAATTAGTTTATTAATTATAGTTATTTTTTCTGACATGATTATTTATAATAGTTATAGCATTTATTTAATTTATTCTCTGTTAATAATTACTCATTTTACTGGTATTTATTTTAGTGTCTGGGGAACTATAAAATTTTTTAATTGGTTTAAATCTAACAAAGACAAATTATTATTAGTATATGCTATATCATTTGTTACATTTAATGTCTTGATTGCTCTTTCTTTAGTGTATACTCTTACAGAACTTGGACACTTTCAAGAAACAATAACACCATCAGACCTCAAAAGAACAATACATGCAATATCAGTTAATCTCTCTCAGATCTATCCCTTTTATAGAATATCCTTTTTTATCACTTTTTGTTCTATATGGACATTAACTGCCTTTCTTTTATATGATTATTTTGGTAGAAATAATCGATTAAAATTTTGGCTTATTTTATCCATCCCTATGATATTTTTCCTAATACAGTTTTTTCCAGTTACATTGAAACTTTTGATAAGTCTATATCTATTAAATCCATCTCTCTTTTTACCTTTTTACACAATACTTTCTACCGTTACCACTTTTATAGGTGCCACTATGGTTAGTATAACATTATGGTTACTAATAAGAAAGATACCAAATAAATCATTTAGAAGTTATTTGATTTTAGTTGCATTTGGATTATTACTTGTTCTTACATCAACTCAAGAGACTCCTTTTCCCCGTTTTCTCTTTCCCCCATTTGGACTAATTACAATTTTATTTACAGGATTGGCAATTTATCTTCTTTTTATGGGATTTTATTCTGCATCACTTCATGTTAGTAAAGATATGTCTTTAGTCAGGAATTTTGCAAATAGAATTCACCAATATGGATTCTTTAGAAATATTGCAAAGTCACAATTAGAACAAGATATTAAAGGAATAATGACTAAAGTGTTACAAAGTAATGAATTTGGTATAAGGCAAAAAGAAAAAGAACATCAAAAAGAACTTGAAAAAGAAGATATAGAAAAACTTTTTCAAATTGTAAAAAAAGAATTAGAATATAAAGAAACAAGCAAATAACAACAAGAAATAATGCTATGAATAACATCATAGACTTTTTTGCTTCAATAAGTAAAACCTAAAATATTATAAAACTAATTCTTAAATGAGAAATGGAAATACCATCGATTAAAATGTTAACTAAAATTTTACTTTTAGTAAGTCTTCCTCTGCTATTTTTTCCTTTTGCAAATGTCTCAACAATAGAATCCGTAGAAAATTATATCTTTGAGCCCGGTTCCGAACCATATGGTCGAACTTATGGCGAATGGGAGGCAAAATTTTGGGAATTGCATGTCAATCTTGAACCAGACAAATCCCCTGCTTCTCCTAACTACAAACCTACTGAATGTCTTTTATTAAAAGATGAAAATATGACTTTTCTTTCTGATTTTTATAGCGAAATAGAATACCGTAATTATGACTGTACAATTTCTCAAACTCCAATTGTAATTCCTGCATTAACGGAAGGTTGTAGTTATGGAGAGTTTGAAAATCCAAATGATAAGATCATAGAGGATTGTATTTATTCTCATAATCCTTATGCAGTTGTAAAAGTAACAATTGATGGAAAAGAAATACATGATATCGATAGATTTAGGATTACATCAGATTGGTTTATTTTAAATGTCACACAGAAAGATAATCCTTATGATATCAAACTTGGATCTCATAAAGCAAAAATAAATGCTATAATGCCAATCATAAAACCATTGCCACCTGGTCAACATGAAATAAGGACAGAAGTATTCCAAGACATTCCATCTATAATTATGAGCGATGTTCCATTACATCGCGTCATAACCTATAACTTAACTGTAGAATCAACTGATAAAAAATAATATTACACACATTCTAGAGCCTTCACAGCGCTTCCACACCAATAATCAAATAATATATAATAATAAATTTCAACCTTTGTCACTAGAATATGAATAATATAAACAAGAAGAGTAGTTGAGGAAATAATAACATCATAATAAGAAAGAACCAGTAAAAGTATAAAGAATTGATATTGACTAAAATAGGTTTGAAACGTAGGTCAGGTATTGAGAATATATGATAGACCTTTGATTAGTGGAGTTTGATATTGATTAAAATAGGTTTGAAATACTGGATCATACACAGAAGAAAAAAGTAATGGTATATTGAATAAGACATTAAAACTAATTTAATACTAAACTCAGAAAAGATTCCTAAAGAAATGGATACGAATGTACTCTCAGATATGGTCTTAAAGTTCTCCAATATAACTAAACCAATTGATACAAAAGCATTGGATAAACTCATGCATCAAAAATTAGAATAGACTTAAACTAATTAAGGAAAATAAACATAACTTCAAAAATCCAAATACATAATAAATGTATATAGAAAATGATAATATTAAAAATTGTTATTATTCTTTAAAATAGAATTGTAATAAAAACATGTGTAAATAGTGCCTAATTTATAGCAATTATGATAATAATTAAATAAATTATCTTTTATATTTTGTTTATAGTGGATAAAATAATTAATGAGAATAGTTCAAATATATTCGTAAAAAGATCTTTAATCACTTGTAACATACATGATCTTTTTGATTATCATACACGAAATGGTGTTTTAGAAAGACTTGTCCCTCCTTGGAGTAATTTGAATGTGGTTGATCAAAAAGGAGGAATTAACAATGGTGCTATTTCAGTTTTCCGTATTAATTTCGGTCCAATAACTTTCAAATGGGTTGCTAAACATTTTGGTTACATTCAAAATCTACAATTTCAAGATAAAATGATAAAAGGTCCATTCAAAAAATGGGTCCATACTCATTCGTTTATACCTCAAGGTCCAAATCAATGCATTATAGAAGATAGAATAAATTACACACCTAGATTTGGTAAGATAGGATCTAAAATTATACAAAAGAGAATTCAAAATTACTTGAATCAATTATTTCTTTATCGTTCACGTATTTTAGTTAATGATACTATTCTGGAAAAAATTACACAGGAAAAGGGAAAAAGTATTCTTATTACAGGTTCTCACGGCTTGATAGGATCTTCCCTTATTCCATTATTAACTAGTATAGGAAGACACAAAATTACTCGTCTTGTAAGAAAGGTAAATAATAACAATATAGATTTACTTCCTGGAACAAATAAAAAGGAGAAAAAAATTATTTTTTGGGAACCTAAATATAATAAATTAGATCCTCCTGAACTTGAAGGATTTGATATAATCATTCATCTTTCAGGAGAAAACATATTTGGAAGATGGACAGACATAAAAAAACAGAGAATATTTGATAGTCGGGTTGGAAGTACTAAACTTTTATCGCACTCTTTAACAAAACTATCAAATCCTCCTTCGCTATTAATATGTGCCTCGGCAATTGGATATTATGGAGATAGACCTAGTGAGTATTTAACAGAGGATAGCAACCCAGGAAAAGGATTTCTCTCTGAAGTATGTCAAAAATGGGAAAAAGCTACTAAAGAGACAACAGAGATAGGAATAAGAGTAGTCAACACACGTTTTGGTGTGGTATTAACTCCAAAAGGTGGTATTTTACAAAAATTACTAAGTCCTTTCAAATTAGGTTTGGGAATAACAATTGGAAATAAAGATCAGTACATCAGCTGGGTCTCAATAGAAGACGTTATAAAAAGTATTTTTTATTCTATAACAAATACTTCCATTAAAGGTCCTATTAACATTGTATCACCAAACCCAGTTACAAATTTAGAATTTTCAGATACACTCAAAAAGATATTTAATCCAAAACTATCAATGTCAATAAATCAAAATATACCCAAATTGATATTTGGTGAAATGTCAAAGGAAGTACTTTCTACAAATACTTATGTCATTCCCAAAAAATTAGTTTCAACAGGCTACAAGTTTTTTAATTCAGAATTAGAGGATTCACTTAGATTTTTACTTGGGAAAATAGAAACAACAAAATAATATCATAATAAAGATATGGTGTATTTCATAACCTAATGAATATACACACTTTCTATTAATCAACTATTTTTTACAAGATGTGTTATTTTTCAAGGAATTTAACAGATCCGCAACGTTTTGTATAGTAGTTATCATTCGTTTAATCTTAGTTTAATCATATTAGTTAGCACTATATTAGATAATTATATCTATTTTTTTATATGAGAAAGTTTATGTTATAATAATGCCCAAACTCGATCATAGTTCAAAGTATTTGATATTGTATTCTACATTCGCAGGATTTATATCTGCTTGGGCAATATCAGGATTATTAGTTATTGTTGATATTGTATCACAAACACCTATAGGTACTTTCTTTGCAGTAATAGGAACTTCCCTTGGTTTCTATGATCCCGCTGTATCACAATATATTGGATTTGCATTACATATTGCAACAGGTACAGTAGCAGGTAATATTTTTGGTCAAGTAGCATTATTTTGGAACAAATTGTTTCCCTCTAATTTCAAGCGAGGAATAACTTATGGAATAATACTAGGTGTTTCTCTATGGATAGTATTATTCCTACCCCTAACCATATTCATAATTCAACCCAAATTAGATGCTTTTGCTGAATCTGCTCCAAACCAATATCTATTTGGAATAGCAGATCAGTTTCAAGGGCTTTATCCACTTGTAGTTATAGGTTCTTTAGGATTTCACATAATATACGGTATTATATTTGGATTCATAGTATGGAGGATGGTCGAATTAAAAAACGTTGTACAAACCAATAAAGAATAAATAAACTAAGGCTTAAAGAGGAAGTCATATTATAGATATGAATTTTCTTACAATAAATATAGGGAAACAGAGAAGAAAATTCATTTTTATTTATATCTATTACCATGAAAATAAGAATCTAAAATATTTAATCAATATTATTAGAATGAAATTAAATCTGTATGTTATAGTTATTTTAGGTCTAATTAGAAGGATAAATTAGAATGTCAAAAAAGATGACAACAACCTTTTACACACATAAATATAAAATGAAATTCTATTTAATTAATAAATATACGTAGAATTATACATGTACAATAGCAAAAATACAAAACAAAATTTAAGGATATTAGTAACTGGTGCAACAGGATTTATTGGTAGTAGAATTGTCAAACGACTATTAGCTAATGGACATTACAAGGTTAGGTGTATGACAAGAAATCCTGAAAATATTTATGAACTTTTTAATTCAACTGGAGATATCGTTGAAATAGTAAAAGCTGATGCTTCTAATTATTTAGAATTAGTTGAAGCTCTAAAAGAAGTGGATGTAGCGTTTTATCTTATACATTCTATGGAAGGCTCAACAAAAAAATGGCAAGAGTTCTCAAAAAGAGATAGAATTGCAGCTGAAAATTTCGCCAGGGCAGCCTCAGAAACAAATACAAAAAGGATAATTTACCTTAGCGGTCTTATTGATATTAAACATAAAGATTTATCTGAACATATGCAGAGTCGAAAGGAGGTAGGGGATATATTAAGGACTTCTAAGGCTGAAGTTACAATATTCCGTGCGGCTGTTATTCTAGGTCAAGGAGGTGGTTCTTTTCAAATGTTACAGTACTTGGTAGAGAGGCTTCCTGTAATGGTTTGTCCAAAATGGGTACTGACTAAATCACAACCTATATCAGTTGACGATGTGGTGACTTATTTAATAAAATCAATAGAACTTGAGGATACAGCTAATAAGGATTTTGATATAGGAGGTCCAGAAATTCTTAGTTACGTAGACATGATGAAAAGATATTCAGCTATTCTAAAAAAACCATTAAAAATTGTTATTATCCCATTTTTAACACCTAGACTCTCTTCTTATTGGGTAGATTTGATTACACCAGTAAAGGCATCTCTTGCTAGACCTTTAATTGATAGTTTAAAGCATGAAGCAGTAGTTCATGATAATGAAATCCAAAAGTTAATTCCAATTAAACTAATGAACTTTGAAGAATCTATCAAAACTGCTATGAAGGAACAAGTAAGAAAAGCCAAGATAATAAAAAAGCAAAAAACGTCTGATTCTCTTAATAGAAAGATATTAATTTTTTCATTGATTTCTTTAGGCATAATTGGAGCAACATATTATTTTTTAGATAATAAAAATGATTTATTCACTCCTCTTTGGATAATATTAGCCATTGTATGGTATTTTGGAATTCTATTTGCATTATTTTTTGTCAAGGATGGTGCACGATTAGGTTCCCTGGTAGCCGGTATTATAGGATGGATAACACTATTTTTCTGGGGATTCAATAACGTATATTTGATATATGATAATTCGATTAATCTACATTATCCAAATGTTTTAGTTGCTATACGTAATGTTATTGGAGCTATTGTAGCTGGGTTAGTTATAGCTGCATCACATAACCTCTTTCATAAAATTAGAGTACTAGGAAAATAAAATTAATTAATTAATTTTGTTTATTAAAAGAGATGAAATTAATTTTAAAATAAAATATAACCATAAATCAATAATTAACATTAACTCTTAATAAATAAGAAAATACAGAGATCTCCTCTTTACAGTAGTATATACAATATACTTTGAACATTCTTAATCCTAATTATCTATTAGTATCTTTATATTAGTAATTAAATTATCAAGTTTTTCAAAATCAAAATAAACTTTATCATATTTTTCTAATAACTGAATTTGAGATTTTGATGCAGATTTTATTGCATTACCACCTACAATAATAGGAATATTACAAGAATTACGTATTTCTTTTATGAATCTAATTACTGAATCTAAATTATCTTCTAAAGTTACTGAAATAAGTAATAGGCCGAACTTTATATTATCCAAATAAGATTCAATAGAATTGGTTGGAAGAGGTGAAGTAATATTATAAACCTTATATCCTTTTTCAAGTAATAACGATTCAATTATTTTACAACCTATACTATGAAGCTCTCCTTCTGGAGTACATAATACTATTGATTTAGTAT
>JAICHH010000085.1 GCA_025922715.1 Nitrososphaeraceae archaeon | reverse complement strand
CAAAAGGAATTTATTAAAATAGTGTGACTAAAAAAATAATTTTTTTTGATTACATATTCAGAGTTTACGATCATTATTATTTATCATAGCACTTTATCATAATTTTGAATTAAAATTTTATAGGCTCTAGATCATATTACCCTCAATTATTTTATTTTTTATTAGAATTCTTTAAGGGATTAGAAGGTTGATTTTATATTTGTACCATAAATTTATTATTGAGGATTATATTATATACGATGCCTTGAGAGCACTAAGTGTACTATTTTTATTGATTATTACTATATCAATTTCAAATAATCAAATATATGCTCACACTTTTTCAACAAATGAAAGTGTAGTATTTCTAGCTTTAGTTGATAAATTAAAAACTCAGGCTCAATTAACTGAACAATTTTTTTTAGAAAATGATTATGATTCCACACTTAAGCATGCCCAAATATTAAAACAGCTTTATAATAATGATACAAATAAAGAAATTCAAGAAAAAAATGAAAGAATAGCCAATGAAATTTCTTCATTTATAAAAACATTTTCTTTGATCGATCCAAATAACATTACGAAAACACAAATAGCTAAAACTGTATTGGATTTTGAGGCAGTTTTAGATGAAGCAATATCAGTCAGAATTTCAGAAGATATTTTGAATAACTCAACAACCCAAGCTTTAAGATTAGCTACTCTAGTGAATGACGTGGATATCAATTATGCCAATTCATTTAATGTCCAACCATATAATATCTCAGCTATGAATATGGACAACACCAGCAGCACCCACCAACAACCACAATCTATGAATATGTCAGCTATGAATTTGGATAAACATGACCAGAATCCTACTATTGTTAGTAAAGAAATTCAAAATGATACAGCATATTCTACAGCACTAGGATTATCATACACAATTTCAGATTTATTCAAAGAAATCAAATCAGAATATGAAACTAATGAGCCTGATAAAGTTAATCAATTAAGCGAAGGGATTACTAACCTTGTCACTATTATTGAAATGAAAAAACCATACACTGAAGTAGTTAAAGTTATTCACGGGGTAATACAACCATCGGTACAAGAATTATATGAATTAAAACTGAACATAGAAGAATAATGAGTTCAAACTATTTCAATTTCCAATCCTTACGATGACACAAAAATGCTCATAGCAAGTATTTTTTAAAAGAGTTGAAAGATTGAAAACTGTTACATTTCTTTCGTTTATAATCCCTTTATTATTTTTAAACTCACAATGTATTCAAATATTTGGACATAGTTTTACTACAGATGATTCAATATACTTGTTAACATTAATAAAAAAGGCTGAAACAGAGTTAGATCTCGCCAAAGAAAACTATCCAGCAAATATAACTTTATCTTTAGATCATTCAGAAGAAGCAGCTAGATTTGTTGCTGATACTTTCTATACTGACGAAGATGTAGCAAATGATGATGAATTTACTCAAAGATATAATAAAGAAATATCCGCTGCAAATTCAACTTCGGATGCTTTAGTTATTGCTACACTTATTGATGAAGCATTAAGAGAATATTCAGATTCAATAGATCTTTCATTTGATATTACAAATATGTCAAATTTATTATACATACTACCAATAAATAATGAAAAACAGTCAATAAATAAAACTCTATTAGAAGAGACAACCATTGTAGAGAACTTTTTAAACGCTGGACAAGACGCTACTAATAGTTTATTGGAGGACGGGAAAGATATTGACCTTAGCGAAATAACAAAGATTTTTTCATCAAATAATACAGTTAACGAGTACAGTGATTATCAGAGTGCTTTGGCTATCGCTTTAGAAATTAATAAACTGTTTCAAACAAATTTGAAATCTTTTGATGGAATAAATAAACAAAATATTAGAGATATTACAAAATTAGAAGAAGATTTGACTTATTTTTATTCTTTGTTAAATAATAAATCGTCGCCAGCCGATGTGATGAAAATTGTTCATCTTGAAATTCAACCTACCTTGCAAAAAGTGTTTTCCTTAAAAACAATAATATAATAATAAATAAATGATAACCTACGATTAGTATTTCATTTATTTAGATAAAATTCAAACTTATATGCATTTGAATCTGCAATTTTAAATCAGTGCACTTGTTTATGAATCCAAAGGAGACTAATCCATTGTCTAGAAAAATTATATGTATTAGCAGATAAAAATTATAGTTATTTTATCATCCCGTAATTAAATGAACAAAATTGCTTTGTTTTCTACAAATCTACATACTAGGGTAAATATTAATCAGTACTATGTCCTTAGAAAATCAAAATATTTTAATTAGTGGATCCTCCAGAGGAATAGGATATGAGATGGCTAAATATTTTGCCGAAATTTGCGGGTCTATGGTAATTGTTTGTTCCAGACATATTGAAAATGCTAAAAAAGTATCTGAAATTATTAATGGTAAAACGTATGCAATAGAATTAGATGTAACCAATACAAATAACATAAACTATTGCATAGATGATATATTAAAAAAATTTGGTAAAATAGATATTTTAATTAACAATGCAGGATATAGATTTGACAAAGAATTATGGTATAAAAAATTTCATGAAATTGAAGAAGACCGTTTTATGGAAATAATTAATGTAGATCTAATGGGATCAATTAGACTTTCAAAAGCAGTCATTACACAAATGATAAAATGTGAAAATGTAAATAAAAATAAAAGAGGTGGAGTAATTATTAATATTTCATCGACTCCTGCTCTTAGTGGTCATTTTGAAGGATCTCCCTACACTATAGCAAAATCTGGAGTTATAGGCCTAACGAAACATATAGCCCGAGAATATGGAATTTATAATATTCGTGCTTATACTTTGGCTTTAGGGAATATATCTACAGATGCAACCTATTACTCAATGGATGATAAACACAAATCTAGAGCACAAGAGGAAACTTCCCTTAAACGATGGGGGAAACCTGAAGAAATAGCAAAAATTGTTTCACATTTAGCAAGTGATGATTTTTCTTATTCTACAGGCAATACTATTATTATTGATGGTGGAACAATAATGATATAATTTAATTTTTTTTATTATTATAAATTCAAGATAAATAATGATCGTGGTATAAATGCTGAATTGATGAAAACAATAAAAAATTACTTAGTTCCTCAATTTCCACAATTACAATACTATAATTGAAATTTAAAATAATATATAGAAATAGGATTTATAACATAATCAATAGAAATACAATTAAAATATAGATAGATTTATGAATTGAATTTTTTTAATAAACGAAAATTATGATAATTATAAATTGGAAAATTTGACGCCCTCTCCCTCTCCTCCAAGTTCTCAATTATTATAAGCATGGTTCTAAAGGTTTTACTGATGTCTACATATAATAAAGCGGAAGCATCACAACCGCCAAAAAAGATGCATGAATGTACTCGATGTAAATCTTCTGGTTTTCCAGAACAAATGATATGGTTCAAAAAAATTGAAAATGGATACGATGATAAAATCTCATGGAAGCTAATGGATGGTAATGGTTTAGATCATGTTCATAAATATAGATCACAAAATATTACTAAAAGTGAAACGGATCAAAAGATAAGACGTAAAAAAATTATAGATATATTTGCTGTTAATGACATAGACGCCGCACGAAAATTACTTAGGGAAGGATGGGAATACAAGACTTCATATCCAGCAACTCTTGAAAACATTCCTCATTACATATTAGTAAAAAGAGAGTAATTATAAAGGTAATAAAAAATTTTTCTTTTCTTATTATTTTCTTCTAAAGTATAGGTTTAGAATTTGAAGAAATCCTAATATGCTGGAGATATTATTATTTTTTTCTATGTCTAAAAATTATAACTCAATCTCAAGAAATTTTAGCCCCTTTACACAACTAATAACAGATTTTAAAGGAAAAAATATTCCAGATGAACAAATCCAAGCTGATTATAATAATACTCTAAATTATCCTAATAATTACTTTATAGCACCCGATAATTGGCATGAATGCTTTTATACGACATCAAGAAATAATATGCTTTTACTAAGTAAAGGACTAGAAAATATTTTACGTATAAAACCACCTTTTAATAAATTCATCCTACTATCTCTATTTCAAAGGATAAGTAATTTTAATTCTGTAGCAGAACAATATGATACTATTTCTCTATTATCAAAAAAAACATACATAATAGGAGGAAAGGGATTGGCTCAAGGAAGAAATTTATCAAATGTTGAGATTATAGACTTTACTGATTCGGGGTTAGAAAAAAATTGGGTTGTTATCGCTATTGCCAATGATGAAGGATGTGCTTTAATTGCAGAAGAGTTTAAACCGGGCCGATATAGAGGATTCTTTACAACTAATAGAAATCTTACAAATAGGTGTTTGAATATTATAAGAGAACTATTAAATATTGAAATTGAGATTTGAAAAGTATGTATAATTAGCATTTGAATTAATATAAAAAGACTATGTTTAGAAAAATATTAAATAAACATATTCTTTATTCACCTTTCACAATCAATCCAATAATGATGGAAAAAACTTATATGCTATACTCCTTAATTTACACAAAAACTTTTGCATCCAAATGTTAACGATAAAAAATACCAACACGATCATGCGAAGAAATTAAAATTAGTACTTGTTATTACTATTTCATTTCTAATTGTAGAAGTAATTGGTGGTATTTTTACTAATAGTCTTGCATTGATTGCAAATGCCATTCATATGTTCACAGATGTTGCTGGTATTGGGCTAGCTTTATTCGCAATAAATTTCTCTTCTAAAAGATCAGCTACAGCTCATAAAACTTATGGGTTTTATCGATTAGAGATTCTCGCTGCATTAATAAATAGTACAGTAATACTAATTTTCTCGTTTTATATCATTTATGAAGCTTATTGGCGTTTATTTGAACAAAAAGAGATCGAAGGACTATATGTTTTTGTTATTGCAACTATTGGTTTGATTGTCAATCTCATAGGAATTAAAATACTTCATAAACATGCAAAAGAAAATATTAATGTTGAAGGAGCATACCTCGAAGTTTTAAAAGATATGTATGGATCATGCGCTGTGATTGTTGCAGCATTGATAATTATATCTACAAATTTATATATTGTTGATCCAATAATAAGTATTGGCTTATCATTATTTATACTACCAAGAACATGGTCACTAATGAAAAGAGTTGTAAATATATTAATGGAAGGGGTTCCCTCAAATATTTCCTATGAACAAGTTAAGAAATCAATTTTAGAAGTTAAAGGAGTAACAGGAATATTTGATTTACATTTATGGACTATTACATCTGGATTTGATGCTATGACTGCTCACGTAGTTATTTCTGATATTTCAAAATCACAAATTATTTTAAAAGAAATTAATTCCATATTGGAAAAAAAATTTAATATTACTCATAATACAATTCAAATAGAAACTTATCATGAATAGTATTTAAATTTATTTTTAATTATATTCAATATAAAATATGAGAAACAACTAAAATAAAAGAAATATATTTTAATAGTTGGGTGGGGAGGGCGAAAGAAGAAATATATAGAATATATCTATAGTTTATTTCTACCTAAAAATTATTCTAAAATTATACGTAATAAATGTTTCTAAAAACAGAAATAAATAATTACACTTATTTTATTATGGCATCAATTTCTCTATTTGGAAAAGGTAAAAGTAATGCTTTTTTGCTAAAAAAAGTTTTTTCGTATGCTTTTTCGGGTTTTTCAATAGTTTTCATTGGATATGTTTTGTTTAACATAATAAATAACTACCCACCGCGTATAATAGGAATCTCGCCTTAACAAAAGATTCAATTATACTTCCTCAATTGAGACTTGACAATTCAGAATATAAAATCTAAAGGATCGTTTCGATTTATACTGGATTCTTTTTTCTATAAAAGATTAATAAGAAAGTCTTAATGTTTATTATTTTTCATTTAAATCGGTAGTTCCTTTACCAGCGGTTGATCTATAAATATACTTGATTATTTTCTCGATATTCTTATCGATTGGTTTTGTAGTATTTATTGATATATGTTTTTGCCTGACTGGTTCATAAATCTTCTTCATTTTTAAATATATGGATACATTAGCATCAGAATAATCATCTTTTCTCAATAATAGTCTAGTGAGAATCATATCCTCTGGACAAATACATTCAATAATATGAATTTGATCATGTGTTAAATTTAGTAATTCCTTTACTTCACTTCTAGATTTTTCCAGATTAAATGTTCCATCCAATATACAACTAATTCCTGATGAATGCAAATACTTTGCTAATAAAAATAATACATCATAGATTAGTGCTCTTTCCCATGCAGTATAGGTAGGTTTTCCAAATAATTCTTTTCTGAGTTTATCTGTAGATAATACGGTAGCATTTACATATGAGGATAGTTTATTAGATAAAAATGTCTTTCCAGTTCCTGGGAGTCCACAAATTACAATTATCAAATCTGTAAATAAAATATAAATAATTGGTTAAGATTACATTAAATGAAAGAGAATAGAATTATTATTTTACCTTCTTCTGGCCACTATTGTATGAGTTTTTTCTACATACCACCTAATTTTATCTTTGAATCCAGCCCACCATTCAAAAAATATATCACTTGTTTCAGATTCAAACATTAGAAACCCGTTGTATTCTGTTCCCCATGCATGATTGTATTCTCCAATAAGTTCTATCTTGTCAGGTAAGCTACTTTTAATGTCTTCCCATTCTTGTTTAGCTATATTCTTTTCCTCAGAATCTAAAGGTCTAAATCTATAAAAGACCAAAAATGTAGTTCCGTTAGTCATGTTCTTTTATCCAATAGTAGATAAATAAATAGATATTGTCAGCGTTGCTCACTATTAATAAATTTTTAATTTCATTAAAATTTTTATTTAACCAAAAATTTATTAATATATGATAAAAAAAGTTCTTGTTACTTATGATACCTCAAAACCATCAGAAAACGCATTAACATTTGCATTAACATTTGCTAAAGAATTAAGAGAAAAACCAGAAATAATAGTTTTATATGTTTTACCTGAAGTACCTTATCCTTTACATTTAAGTCAAAGAAAAATATTAAAGTCTGAAAAGACAAATGAATTAATAACATTTGAACAATATATGAAAGATCTTTCAAAACAAATGAGATTAGAGAGTAAGATGATGCTTGAAAAAAAAGTAAAGGAGACAGAATCATTTGATAATAATGTTCGTTTTAGAACAGAAGTAATATATGGTGATCCAGCTAAAGAAATAATAAACTACTCATTGTCCAATCAAATTGATTTAATAATAATTGGAAATACAGGATTAAAAGGTTTTTCAAAAATAAAATCATTAGGTAGTATTTCTAGGTCAGTAATAGAAAATACAAAAGTTCCTGTTTTAGTGATACATTAGAAAATCAACCTTCTGCTAAACAGAACCAGACTTTACAAAATCAAACTAT
>JAICHH010000084.1 GCA_025922715.1 Nitrososphaeraceae archaeon | reverse complement strand
TTAATATCTTATCAATTGGACTTCCAATGATAATGTATATTTCAATGTCCAAGCAATGCTTACTATATTTTCTTTTCTTTTTTATAGTTTTTTTCTTTTATTTTTATATAACATACAAAATTACAAAATGGAAATAATTAAAATACAAAAAGTCCTACAATCCAAGAGATATCAAAGAGTTCAAATAATATTTTACTTTTAAAATAAAGGACAAGTATTAATCTAAAAGTCTAATCGAGTTAAAGATTTTAGTCATAATTCCTTTATCATCTTCAAAATCATCTTTTAATGTTTTATATTTAAATATATATCATTGATCATTGTGAATTATTCCAACTACTTGGACTTTACTATTAGAATCTAGATATTGAAATGGTGAAGTTTTGATTCCATCAATTTCATATTCACCCGTTTTAGTCAGCTTTAATAATTCCTTTTCTGAATTTTCCGAATATATGTTTCTTAACATTTCAGTAAATTTTTTAGAATCTAAAAGAGAAAGGCCTTAAGTTTTAAATAAACTAATTTCAAATTCCTTTAATCCTTTTAAAAATTGCATTCCATCATTTGCTTCTGACCAATCTTTAGGATATTGCAAGATTACTCCAATTTTTTCATGCATAAAAGTCTGGAATTCTAGTTTCTGAGGAACATTAATAGATTAGACGAATCAGAATTACCTTCGCTTTGAACTTCCTGCTTAATTACTTTAACAATACCATCCCAAATCGATTCTGGAAGAATGCTCCAGTTGAACTTTTCAGATATTCTCTTAATGCAGCCTCTCCGTCTTGCTTCATTATATCTTTCCATCTTTCACGTGTTTCACCTAATATTGCTGCTGCTGTTATCTCTACAAATCGTTCTGTAATCTTCTTTTGTTAATTGAGATACAGATGATATATATTTCAATTAATATTGTATTTATGATAATAATAATTATACAATAATTTTATGGCCATACTTAGTCATATATCTACAGAAAATATGATAGGGGGTTTTTATACTGGCTGATATAATTTTATAAACTTGAAGCAAAATATCAATCCTAATGATATATTAAAAAAAGACATCAAATAGATAGGTAAAAATCTCTAATTACAACAATAAAAATTATAATGTATTAATAGATATGGTGAAAATAACTTAATGTCAAAAATAATTTCTTTTGCAATATACTGAAAGCATTACATAGCAAAGTATTATAATTACAGAGATAAATTAATTATATAAAACAAAAAAAGAAAAAAGGCAATCCTATAAATAAAGTAAGTGAAGAAGATATTGATTTCTTTCTAGATGTATTGGAAAAATCCAATGATTATATTAAAATCAGAAATTTACAAAAGATGATGGGAGGAAAATTAAATTCTACACAAATTAATACTATTTTCAAATATTTGGAGAGATCAAAATTAATTGAAACTGACCTTGACGGGAATATTATATGGATTAAGAAGAAGGAAATAGATGCTCATCAAACTCTTGGCGATATAATCAACATGAATGAGCAAGTTAAAAATCTTCTCAAAGATGAAACAACAGACATTTCAAAGAAATAGTTTAATAAAAAATATACCTGGTAATTTTTGTTATGAATTTTAAACTAGTGTATTTTAATAATTATTAATAGGTTTCATGATCCTTTAAAAAAAATAAAGCTTTTTTATTTTCTGTATTACTGATACCAATTAAAATTATTCACCTATAACTTTGATGAGAATTTTTTTAGATCTTTGACCATCAAATTCGCCATAGAAAATTTGCTCCCATGGACCAAAGTCTAAATTTCCATCAGTTATAGCTACCACTACCTCTCTTCCCATAATTTGACGTTTTAGATGTGCATCGGCATTATCTTCTCCTGTATCATTATGTCTATAGTGTTCAATGGGATCATGGGGAGCTAATTTTTCAAGCCAATTTTCAAAATCGTAATGGAGTCCAGATTCGTTATCATTAATAAATACACTAGCAGATATATGCATAGCATTTACAAGACATAAACCTTCCTTAATTTGACTCTCTTTTATTACCTTTCTTACTTCTTGAGTTATATTTATAAAATCTATTCTTTTCTTTGTATTAAAAACCAAATGGTGTGTTTTAAATTTCATATTAGACTTTTGACAGCTATGATTATTTTATGTTTTGATTATATCTATTATTTAAAGATACTATGTATATTAAATTATAACTGATAAAAAATTATTAACTCTATGTATAGAAACTTAGAAGATTACTCCAAAATATGAACAATCTTTTTTCTTGATTTTATACCTTGGATTATTTTTATTTTATCAGAGGGAACTTGAAAATGATTAGATAATAACTTAATTAATTCGCGATTAGCCTTTCCTAATTCTGGTTTTGATTTGATAGATACCTTTATTTCATTTCCTTTTACTTGAAATAATTCAGATGTATTAAAGGTAATACTAATAAAATATTTCATTCTTATTATATTTCATATATGTTATTATTGTTTTATATGTTAATCTTTAACGGAGTTTATGATATTTGTTGTATTTTTATATTGGAGATTAGTTTGAAATTTTATAGATGAAATGGCTAATTCATTGACTAAACTTTTTTTAAAGGATATTAATCCAAAAAATTGGATCTCTCGTTATTATAATAACTCATTACTATATTTGATCATAATGTTTTTATTTTATCATGGTATAGGAATAATTTTCTCTTTAATAGGAACATTAATAATAGATAATTCAATGCTAGGATATGAAGAACCAAATCTTCCACTTTTTATGTTTCCAGTTATTTTAGCGGGCCCTATAGAAGAGTCGATATTTTTTGGGATTCCATTCTATGTTTTTAATAATAACCTTTCTGTACTCATTGGCGGAATAGCATGGGCAATGTTACATATCTTCAATACATATCCTATAGACGTTAATCAATTAGCATATGCCAATTGGTTATTCGTAATTCCATCGCTTTTTTTTAGTTTAAGAACATGGATAAGTGGAAAAGGATGGTTCGCAATACTCGGCCATTCAATTTGGAATCTTCTTTTCTTTAGTTTAAGTTGTACCTTTCAGGAAACATATTGTTCATATAGTTTTGACAAGGAATATATAAGTATAGCATTACTTGCTGGTATTCTACTCACTATAGTATATTTAATGATGAAAAGAAGACAAAATTTAAAAAATAGAAATAGTTAATTATATTTTTATCCATATGATTTATCCATATGACGAATATCTTCTACGAATATTTTCATGCATTCGATATGATAATTTTTCAGATATTTCATCTTGTTTATTATTAAACTTGGCCATTTTTTTTTCTGTAAAGATAAAAGGTCCATAAAGATAATTATGCCCTTTAATCGGTTTCACTGGATCGAGTGACGAAAGAAGAGAATTAATACGAAAATTAACATCCATAGTATTACTAGAATTGTTATTTTCCTCTTCAGAAATAGTTCTTAAATTCTTGAGAACATTTGACTCCAATTTTCTATATCCAAATTGAGAAGTATTCTCGAGTTTCTTTTCAATTATAGAAGAATCCGTTGTAGTCTTTGTACCCATTACTAAGGGATTAGGTTTATAAATAGAATCAATTTTTAATTGCCAAACTTCATCAGGATTAGAAACAATGGCATCAAAAAAAGCGTCCTTTACTGGAGAGGTTGAGATAATAAAATTCCATTTTCTTTGATTTGTAGAATATTTATCAAATAGATATTTTGCAAGATCCCGATCTTCTAATATTTCCATTGTAAGAAATTATTAAAAAATTCCATATAAATTAATTGTAAAAATAAGAAAATAAAGTATTTGTATAAATAATATACAGGAAAGATTTAGTGAACATCAACATAAATCATTTCATTTTCTATTATTATAGGATAAGATCCTGCAGATTTTAGGTTTTGTGGAAACCATATTAAATTGCCGGTTGTTATATCCCATTTAGCTCCATGCCAAGGACATGTTATTTCTTTGCCATTTAATTCTCCTTCATGTAATTCGGCTCCTGCATGATTACAGATATTACCAATAGCATAGTAATTTCCTTTTACATTAGCTACTACGATTTCTTGTCCTCCTGCAGTTAGATGTGTCATATTACCATCTGAAAGATCTGATACTTTTCCAACCAAGAATTTCGTCATATTATATTAATAATGTATTAAACTCCTATTTTAACAAATTTCTTACAGTATTATTTCAAATGAAGTTTTAAGAATATCTATCATTTAAAAGTTTGAAATATATTAGTTCAATAATACTGGAATGGGAATAATATGTATTAAAGCATTAGTGGTTTTTCCTTGTAATTATCTGAAATAATTTTATAAGATAAAATGTTTATCAACTATTTCTCCAGCACTAAATAAATTTTAATTATTAAAATTTGATAGGATGAATAATCATTCTAAATTATATATTATAATACTAAATCATTTGAGGAAATTTTAATTTTTGAAATTCATTATACTCATATTATTATTAAATTATTATTATTATAGACATAGATAGAATATTTCAAATAAAAGGAAGTGTTTTACTAGATTATGACAAAATTTGGTATTTATAATGATTCACCTAAAATTTCATTTGACACTCATCTTATAAATTTAAATCCGCATCAAAGAAAAATTCTAATAGAATTAAGAAATTTTGTAAACTCTATAGGCGACAATGTTGTTGAAGATATAAGACCTCATAGAATAGTCTATTCTAAAACATTAGCATTTCGGAATTTCTTAGATGTACAACCTACTACAGAAGAATTAATAATAGCAATTAGAAAAAATAGAAAAGAAATTCCTGTAATACATAAAATTTCAAACAAGCAAGATCTTGAAAAGTTAAAGGAAGAAATTATTCGTGTATACGAAAATATAAATTGATTGTAATATTTAATTTTAGTAAATTTTAGTAAGTTAAATAATTATTATTATTTAGTTTATAAGATTTTAAAATCAGTAAAATGCCCGGTAAAATCTTCATATTTTATTTCAACATTCTCAACACGGCTATTAGGAGGACCTTGATGACACCATATCATAACTTTATCAACATTAGATTTTAAACCTTCCAAGACACATTCAACATCACCATTCACTAAATTTTTAACCCATCCATAAACATTATTTTGTAGTGAAATATCTTGAGTATGTTTCCTAAAATAAACTCCTTGAACCTTTCCAGAGATGATCAAATGAACTCTAATGTACTGTGATGAATCATTAATTTCTTTATTTGAGTTACTATTACTGTTAGTATTGTTTTGGATCAAGTAAAAAAGGAGAATATAGAATCAAATATAAATTATAAGATAAATTTATGGAATAGAGCCTCCTTCCTCTTCAAAAAGATTTTGATATGTTGTTCCTTTCCTAACTAATTTAAAATCTCCAGAGCTAGTTTTCATAACTATAGGAGGCTTAGTCTGGCAATGAAACGGCATATTAAATACAACAGAATACGCTCCTACATTATAAAATGATATATAATTACCTATCCTAGCACGATCAAGATTAGATGCTTCTGATAAAGGAAATACATCATAAGTGTCACATAATCGGCCTGCTACATGAATATTCTTTGGAGATAAGCTAGAATTTCTTCTGTAAATATTAGTATTATTACTATCTACAACTTCTTGAGGATATTCTTGTTTCATCAAAGCTGAATCTAATAAAATATGATAGCCAGCATCAACAATAACAATTTTATGTCTATTATATTCTTTCATATTGACGATTCTTGATAAGAGAATAGCTGATTCTGCAACCAAAAATCGTCCACTTTCAATAATCAATTCAAATTTACCGTGATTATCTGCTAATTGATTAAGTTTAGTAATATAATTTTCAGCCATCTGTTTAGGAGTAGGAATGGGTTGATTATAGAATACCGGAGTTCCACCTCCAATATCAATAGTATTAATCTTAAAGGAGGGAAGATCCTTTTTTATTTTAGAAATAAACGTGTTTAATTTTGAGAATGTATTAGAATAACAGGAGAAATTAGTTATTTGTGACCCTAAATGAAAGTGAAAGCCATCAAAATTAAGAAATTCATTATTTACAATATGTTTAACAATTTTGAAGGCACTGTCAATTGTTTCTCCATTGAATGGTACTCCAAATTTTCCATTTTTATACGAAGCTCGAATTTCAGCTTTTACACTAACCTCTGGATTTATTCTTATCAAAGTTTGTGGTTTAACATTAGTTTTTTCTGCAGCCTTTACAAGGTTAGTCATCCCATTGAAAGAGCTAACTACTACTTTAGTTATACCATTTCGTAAGACTTGAACATATTCTTCTTCTTCTTCTGTTATACTAGTATAGATAACATTCTCTGATTCAATATTACATTTTTTTAAAAAATATAATTCACCTAGTGAAGTAAGATCGAATGTAATTCCATCTTTCATAAAAGAATGTAATATTGAAGGAATAAAATTAGCTTTTACTGAATATGCAATTCTCTTTGATCCTTTGTATTTTTCATAAGCGTTTAACAATTCATTAGCTTTAAAGTGCAAAGTATTTTCATCTATTAGATACATAGGGGTTCCATATTGTGACACCAGATCAAGGATCTGAGATGGTTTAACGAATCTATTTAATGTATATGTATTTGTTGTAGTTTTTAGGCTTTTTTCAATTAACTGAATTTGGAAATTTTCTCCCATTCTTTTTAGTGTTTAACTGTAAAAAACACAACTTAAAAACATTACCCCACAATATTAATTATTAATTATTTATATTTAATATTATGAATATTTTTTCTATAATAAAATAAAAGAGGTTATTAAATGAAAAATTATATCTTCATGTTCCTTAATTTAGACAAGCTAAGTTAATTGCTTTATCTATAGTAAGGAACTGTCACTTTTTGACCTGGTTGTGTTTCTCGTTGTTTCTTTATCTTTTTTACTGCATCAATATAATTTTCAATTGATACCGATGCTTCTGAAGTATGTTGTGCTGCCTCTTCTGGAGAAGAATATTGTGATAGATATTTTTGTAAGACAAAAGAAACAGCTACATTTACAACTGAATGGGTTTCTGCACCACTAAAACCTTCAGTTAGTTCAGCAATCTTTTCAAAATCCACGTCTTTTGAAAGAGGTTTATTTTTAGAACTCATTTCTAAAATTCTGTTGCGGGTTTTCTTGTCTGGAAGCGGGATATATAAAATTTTGTCAAATCTGCCAGGTCGTAATAGTGCAGGATCAACTATATCAGATCTATTTGTAGCAGCCAAAACTACTACACCAGAAAGAGATTGAATTCCATCCATCTCTGTAAGTAATTGAGAGACAACTCTTTCTGCAACCATGCTATCACCTTCTAACCCCCTTATTGGAGCTATAGAATCAATTTCATCAAAAAATATGATACAGGGAGAGGCTTGTCTTGCACGTCTGAATATTTCTCTGACTCCTTTTTCAGATTCTCCAACCCATTTTGATAATAGCTCAGGACCTTTT
>JAICHH010000083.1 GCA_025922715.1 Nitrososphaeraceae archaeon | reverse complement strand
AATGATAGAATTTTACTGGAATCTATTGACTTCTGACAAAACCTTGAATAATAATGAGAATAGTTCAAAAAAAGAATCAGTAAATTTAAAACATATGATTTTGTTAGATTCAATAGCAAAAATTCAATCATTGATAGAAACTTTACTTGTATTAATAGACTCCTTAGAGGAAGACTATTCTCACTTAGCCAATAATGTTGCTTTTTATAATTCTTAAAAGCCAAGACAAATAGTACAAAACATTAAAAAAAAGTATGATTCAAAAATGCGAGTAATTTTAGGATTACCTGATGTTGGTAGTTTAAATCTTAATCAGGCTGAAAGAAAAGTACTGATAGAAGTTTATCAATCTACTATAAACGAAATGAAAGAAAGGATTTTAAATCTTGCCAATTTTTATGATACATTTAGGATAATATATGGAAAATGGAAACATGGGTTGACATTTCAGTCAGGAAGTGAAAATCTAAATACTGAATTTGATAATTCCTTCAATATTTTATTGAAATATGGCTTTGATAATCCATTTGTTATAGAATTTATCTTTCTCTCTAATTCTACATATTTACTACTATCTGATATTACAACCTTTGATATCCGTGGATCTTGCAGAGTCATTTCCTTTTTATAAAATATTTTCTCCGAAATGACTTGGCTTTTCACGTAAATATTGTTTCCCTTAGAACCCCCATTTGAAGCGCGGGGAGTGGGATTCGAACCCACGAGTTCTTCCGAACATGGGATTAGCAATCCCACGCCCTACCAGGCTAGGCGACCCCCGCTCAAACATAAGTACTTGTAAGGAGTATAGTACTGTTTAAAAAATAAAGACATATTAATTTATTATCCTTCCCATAAACCATTTTTATAAATATATGTACTGACACAATTTTGTGCTATGCTTTTGGCCTGATAGGGAATCCATTTAGAAGACGATTCATCATACAAATAAAAAACTTCAATAGTATTAGGTGGTAAAGAACTTAATTGTGTAGGTAGTATATCTACAAGATATTCTACTTTTTCTAGCGCAATCTTGAATGAATGAACTGAACTATTCGTTATAGAAAAAATAATATTAAAATCTGTTTGGTTTGTATTACCTTTAAATTTAAAAATACATATAACAGGTTTATTTCCTCGTCTATGTTTTATTTCTTTTATTATACTTTTGATAGAATTCCAATCTTCAACTGAAATAGCCTGAAAGAGGTAATTATTAAATTTAACTGGAAAAATCAGTTCGATAAATGTAATTGAATAATCAGTAATTGAGAGAAAATTTGGAAGTTGGCTCTCCATATCATCGAATGATAATTTTTCTTCTATAACATAGAACGTTTTTCGTAAAAGAGTATAAATTACTTCTTGTTCCTGAATTGAAAGATCATAAAAACAGAAATATACTGACATTCCAAGAAATATATATTAATTGAATAAGACAAAATTTATAGTTTCGTATCTAAAAGTTTTAGAAATAGATATCACAGATGGGCTATTGTTGAATATTGTATAAAAGAAACCTTCTTACCATTATATTTGCAATAGAAACAAAAAAATAAAATGATAGTTTGTGATATTTAATTAAAATTGGCTAGCAGTAACTATCATATCATTTAGTTGTTTATGTATTAATAAATAATGAGTTCCTTTTGAAGTCACTTTATAAGTCTGTGTGTCAGAATAATATTCAAGTAGCTCTTTTTCTAGTAATAATGCAAGATATTCTTTCAACTGAGAATAAGATAAGAATGCACTATACATAATTTTGGTTGCTGTAATTCCATTACTGTTTCTGCTATTTGCTACCGATTCTAGTATGAAAGCTATGATTTCATTTCTGCTTCTATTCTTCATGTTTATTAATATTTACATTCATATGTTAAGATTAAGAAAGAATTAATTTAAAAAAATAGAGAGAATATGGATTTTTGAAATTCTACAAGAAGTATATGTAATATAATAGAAAGTATTGAAGATATTAAAGTATTATAGTAATTTTTTTTATATTTAATTAAAATAATGAATTGAAATATAGTATTGATATAAATTATACATTATAGTAAATATAGTGAAATATTTACTCAAGTTTTAGCGTAAATTAATTAAATATAATAATTACAATTCCGTTTAATTATAGCTATTTGAGTTTATTCTATCATTTTTTCTATCGTTATTATCATCTATAGAAAATGATAAATTTGCAACATTCGACTTTGATCCATTATATATCATGTATATGTCCAATAATATAGTTCCGTAAAATTGAATTTTGGGATTAATTATCCATGAATAGTTATATAATTGATTGTTAGTGATATTAATAGAAAATGATTCTGCCATTCCAGATAAATATATTATATTACCTTCTATTTTAGCATCAATTGTCTTATTATTAGAAATATCTTGTAAAAAAAAACCTATTGTTTGTTTATTACTACTATTAATAATTTTTTTTTCTAATTGAACATCTAATGAAAGATTTGAATTAATTTGTGAAACTTCTATTAATTCTCCTTTAGATTCAATTGTCATTAAGGAAGAAGGAACTACTATTAATATTATAGAATATATAATCCAGAAAGGAGTCAATATATTTAATTAGTAAAAATAATGATACTATAAATCTTAGTATAAAACCAATAATTACGTTAACATGCGTCTATAGAAATATTTGTAGATCATTTTACTATTTTATATTTATATTATTATTCTCCAAAGTTAAAGTTGTGGGCAACAACGTAGGATGAGTTATAATATCAAGAAAGAACATGTTTTGATTTAGCAATTCTACAAATAACATCACTGCACTTTTATTCTGTAGAAATCTCTTATTTGTAGGAGTTTTGATCCATTCCTTCTTTTTTCTATATCGCATCATATTAGTAACTAAAATCGGTATCTTTAAAGATTGACAGAATTTTAATAATATCATTAAAAAATTTGAAAGAGTATGTTGAATAGTGGAAATTCCTTTTAAGGATTCCATATCAATTTTTTTATAATATAAATTATAGAAACTGTTTAATGAATCAATTATCAATAATGAAGAATTAGAAATATTAGAAACTATTTTGGTTATTAATGACTCCAATTCCCCTTCATTGGGTGTAAACAAAGATATATCATTAAGGGTATAATTTTTTATTAAATTTGATTTAGTATATGCAGTATAAGTTGTATCAAAATCTAGATAAGTTGTTTTTCTAAAATAAGAGGTAATTGTTGATGTAAAACAAAGCTTAGCGTAAGGATTATAAAATAATAATGTGTTTAATCCACCAATAGTTAAAAGATCACATAAAATATTGTGCAACTATACATGAATTAAATATGTTAAATATATAAAATATAATATTGTTAGATGACATTCGACAACAAATTATTAAGGATTTTCCAATTACTATGAGGAAAATTTATCTAAATAATGGTTCAATTGCTCCATTATCTCTTTCTTCTATAAAATCTATTACAGATTTTCTCGTAAAATATTCTGAACAAGGCCCTGACTCAGATGATTTGTCAAAGTATATGGAAAAATTGATAGAAGAAACTAGGTTAAGGATAAAGCACTTGATAAATTGTAATGCAATAGAAGTAAGTTTTACACAAAGCACTACACAAGGACTAAATCTTGTTGCAAATGGTATAGATTGGAAAAAAGGGGATATAATAATTCTTAGAGGTGGAAGGCATGAACATTACGCAAACTATTTTCCATGGTTATATATAGCTAAGAGGAAAAAATTAAAAATAAAAGTATTAAAAATAGATCCAAATGGATTTTTTGGTATAGATGAATTAGAGAAATTAGCTAAATTAAAAAAATCTAAATTAGTAATTCTGAGTCATGTATTATATAATAATGGTTCTATAATGCCTGTAGAAGAAGTTGGAAAAATTGCAAGAGAAAATAATTTACTTTATTGCATTGATTCAGCCCAATCTGTTGGTTCTATATATGTAGACATTAAAAGAATTGGATGTGATTTCATGGCATTCCCTAGTTTTAAATGGATTTGTGGTCCGTTAGGGATAGGAATATTTTATTGTAGTGAAAAATCTAAAGACGCTTTAATTCCAGATAGCATAGGAGGAGAATCTGCACAGCTTATTTCAGATGATTCTTTAGTTCATAATGATATTCCACAAAAATTTGAAACAGGATTTCGTAATTATCCTGCACTAGCAGGTTTAGAATCATCGCTTAGATATATTTTAAGAATAGGAATGCATAAAATAATATCAATAAATTCGAAAACTTCATCGATTTTACGAAATGAGTTAGTTAAAATAGATGGTATTGATATTCACGGAATAAATGATAAAAACCTGCGTAATTCAATAGTTTCTTTTTCTAGTCCAAAAATTGAATCTAATCTGTTAAAGGTAAAACTTGAAAAAGAGGGAATTATTATGGCTGAACGGGATTTACTGAATGGAAAAAAAATAGTCAGAGCATCTCCACACTTTTTCAATAATGAAGAAGAAATAATGAAAACAATTAGAGTAATAAAAAATATTTTGGAGCATATGTAATTGTAATTGTTAATTTATATCTTTATCTCCCTGACCTTCAATTACCATCATAGTTAAGGTTGATCTAACTTTATCTATTCTTCTAACATTCCAAGTGACAACTTCGCGCAATTTATCCATCGAATCAGAACGGATTCTAACTATAATATCATAAACACCAAATACGCCACTTACTTCAACAACTTCTGGTAATTTCTTTAATTCCTTAATGATATCATCTTCAGATCCTAGATCACAATTTATTAAAACATATGCAGTAGGCATTACAAGATATTATAATAGGTGATCTATTAATCCTTTTAGTTTAAATATCCCTGTATATATCTTAATTGGCTCTTAACAATTAGTATTTATTTTTAAAATTTAATGGCAGATTTATGATAACTTTGATTTATTACAACAAATTTAATTATTAATTTTACTACAAATTAAATAGTATTGTTAAAGATCAATGGCTCTTTTGGAGAAGGAGGGGGACAAATACTTAGATCTACTATATCACTTTCAGTACTTTTACAAAAACCAGTAGAAATATACAATATTAGATTAAACAGACCAAAAAGTGGATTGCGAGCTCAACACATACATACAATAAAAGTACTAGCAGATATTTTCAATGCTAGAGTTGAAAATCTCACGCTTGGAAGCCATTTTCTGCGATTTACACCCAATCCAGATAAAAGTTATTTTGATTGTATTTCTAAGTCAATTAAAGTCGATATTGGTACTGCAGGAAGTATATCTATGGTATTACAGGCCTTAATTCCATCAGTAGCTTTATCTAAAAAATTAATTGATATACAAATTATCGGTGGAACAGATGTTAGAATGAGTCCTACAATTGATTATATAAGATATGTATTCTCTGAAGCCTATAAAATTATGGGAATAAATTTCAATATTGATGTAATAAGAAGAGGATATTATCCAAAGGGAGGAGGAATTGTTAATGCAAAAATATTTCCTTGTAAAAACTTGGGTTTAATTGACCTTATTGATTATCAAAGAATTGATCCTAAAATTGTAGGAATTTGTTCTAATCTTCCACGACATGTATTAGATCGTCAAATATCTTCAGCTATATTGACACTAGAAAGAAATGGTTTATCCTGTAATAGCTATGTAGCATCTATTGAAAATGCTATTTCCCCTGGAGCCTCGATTTTAGTTTATTCTAAATCTGATTTTGGACCTTATATTGGAGGAGATTCCATAGGAAAAATAAATAAATCTGCAGAATATGTAGGAAAAGAAGCTTCAACTAAGTTTCTAATTAACTATAATAAAAAAGTAGCTGTTGATCAGTATCTTGCAGATATGTTAGTAATACCTGCAAGTTTAGCGAACGGAAGGTCAAGGTATTTGATAGGCGAAGTTACTGAACATTTAATGACAAACCTTTATATTATAAGCAAAATAGTTGGATGTAGATATAGTATTATACCACATGACAAAAATCATATTGTCAATATTGATGGAAATCCATGTTTAAATAATTAGAATTAATAAGTTCAGTAAAATATTTTAATTGGTATTATAATTGTCATAAAGATGATTCGTTTCCTAAAATGAGAATAAATTAACATAGCTTAGTTCTTTATATTTAACATTAGGAACCGAAGTAAGAAAAAAATTTATTGATGTGATATTTGTGGTAGTAGTGCTGAATATAAATTAATTAGATATTTAAAAAATTTGAATAAAATAAAACTACTATGTTCAAAGTTATTTTAATTCGTACATTGCAACAGATAATTTAAAAACTAAATTATCATCAGTTAAATTTGCAATTGGTAAAAAATATTCCTGGGTTTCTTTTTTGAATCGCTGTATCTTGTCTTTGCGAACAGAATTCTTTAAAATTCTAATACTATCCAATCTATTTGCTAGTATAAGATATCTTACAATTTGGGAACTTTTTAAAACTAGCTTACAATACTCATTGGATTCCATCTCTTTTATGTTAAATTTAGTTGTAGATAAAATTAAATTTAATGCTTTTTCTCCAATTGTCTTTTTAAGAAGTTCTTCCTTAAAAGTATTTGTATAGGTCTTTTCAAAGGCATCGTGAAGAATAGCAGCGATTATAACATCTCTATCCTTTACTTTTAATTCATTAGCAAGAATCAGTGCAACTCTAAGAGTATGATTTATGTAGGGTTCAGATTTTATGTTATCATAGAACTTTCCTCTATGAATAACATATGCAATACTAAATGCTCTGGTTATTGCTACGACATCATCAATTGAGTCTTCAAATAATTTTAATAATCGAATAAAACTCAATTTAGTAGAATCATACATACGCGATTTCATCATAATATACTCCACCTAGAAATGTGCACAATATATAAAATAACTGTAAAATTTTAACTAATATAGCTTTTGATAAAATTAACGAAAATCACAGATGAAAATAGATATAAATAGATTATAGTAATAATACAAATATTATAATTCTATTATAATATCTATGACAATGATATATTAATAAAATTTGTTTATGTTTATATTCTATATTTTATTGTGTAATTCAAATTAATATAATTGTGAAAGTACTTTACTTTTTAAAATGATGAACTAGAAATGATTTACTGGTTTCACTATAGAAATGAATGACTATATATTAAAATTATTAATAATTATAATATAATTAGATATTTTATAATTTACAGAATCAACTAACTTAATTTGTCAAACTAGTTCTATTTGTAACTATATAATATAAAATAAGAAAAAATAATTTGATAAACTAAATGGTGATTACCATATACTAGATATCATCATAAGAATGTATTATTAATTGTAAGGAGTTTCTGATTGAGTTTGCTCTACTGGACTCTCTACTGGACTCTCTACTGGACTCTCTACTGGACTCTCTACTAGACTCTCTACTAGACTCTCTGGAACATTTTCTGATGATTTTTGTAGTTCATTAATTTCTGTTGCTTTTCTTTTTGTTGTTGTTTTCTTTGCTGGTGTTGTTGTTTTCTTTGCTGGTGTTGTTGTTTTCTTT
>JAICHH010000082.1 GCA_025922715.1 Nitrososphaeraceae archaeon | reverse complement strand
TAGTAGTGAAAATGAACAAATTTTAGATGTTTTAAACAATGCAAAAAAATATGGAATTACAATTATCCTCAAGGGTTGGAAAAATATTATTTCAAATGGAGAACTAACTACAGTTATTGAAAGAAGTACACCTGCTATGACGGTTGGTGGAACAGGTGATGTCCTGGCTGGACTTGTTGCAGGATTCTTTAGTAAATTGAATTCGTCATTTGATGCTGCATGCGCAGCTGTTTATCTTAATGGAATGGCGGGATTTATGGCATACCAAAAGTCAGGATTACATATAGTAGCAAGCGACCTCATAGATAATCTTCCACAAGTGTTGAAAAATTTTGATCAAATAGAAAATAAGTAGTGTTATTATGATGTTGGTGGTCTTTAAAATTTTTTATAATTTTTAAAAAAAGATAGAAAGTAAAAATTTAAAAAAAATATTACCATTATTATTACTATTATAATAATAATAATATCACAATATTAATTAATTAATTAATCGAGTGGTTTAGAATATTTAATATGAAAGGTATTAATGGTAATGTTGTCAGTTATTTCAGATATTTTTGGTGTAATATCGATCTCGTATTTTAAATTTATAAAATATAAACTCAATAATATTGTCAATATAATTAATGACTTATTTTTGCCTTTTGTATGGATACTTAAAATATTATTATTTACGTCAAATTTTAATTCTCCTGAATAATTCATCTTCAGAATTAAATCTACTATTTGAATAAGTTCCTCAATAGTTAAATCAGTGAGATTTACACCATATTTCTCCAAAGAATTAAGAAAGGAAATATGATTTTTACGAAAATTAATTTGAGAATTATAATCATAAATCTCTTCACTCTTATCTTTTTTATTGCCCAAGATCATTGTTGTATCGTATTTTTCTTCTAAAATTGAAAGATATATAGAATATAAATATTGAAAGGTTGAAAAGGACGAGAGGTCCTCAATAAATCTTATAAGTTGAACAGCTTTTAGTTGGGTCAAAGATTCGGTTTTATTTAAATTTTTGATCTCAATTGCTTTTTTCCATTCTTCTTCAAAAATTTTCATATAAGAAAATCCTAATATATCAATAGACGGAAATAAAGCCGCCTTACCATTTCCTCCATCTATATTTATTATATTACCTGAATCTAGTATAATAATATTTGAAAAAACATTTCCAACTTTTATTATAATTTCATTTGGTAAAAAAGATAAATCTTCACTACCAATACATTGATTTGAGATTAAAAGTTTGATCTTTACTCCCTTGGTAATAGCTTTAATTAATAAGGATTTACACTGTGAAATCAATCTTAAACCCCAAACATCAATAATTGCTACAATGCTGGTTCGAGAATTTTCTATTAGGGTGGATAATTTTTGAGAGGTAGATTTTGGATCTAATATAAAATATCTTTTTTCTTCTAGACCTTTCAAATAATTGCTTTTATCATTAATCTTTTGTAATTTATCAATAACTTTTTTCATATCCATCAATCGTTTTTCTTGTATTATTACATTCTCTTCAAAAGCTTCAGTTGGATTTATTGCACTACAGATTAGAGGTTTTTGTTGAGAAATTACAGATAATCCCTTTTTTTCTAATTTTTTTAAGGTGAGATAAATTTTTGTTCTTGGTAAATGAGAATAATACGCAATTTCACTAGCTGAGAGAGAGCCTTTACCTATCATCGTTAAATAAGCACGAGCTTCGTATTGTGAGAGACCAAATTCTTCTAAATTTCCAACGAGATCATTATTTTGAATACTAATCTTACTGACACATCGAGGAGTAGTAGTATCACAATTATTATCATTGTAATTATTGTTATTTTGACTATCGTCATTTGAGAAAGAATAATGTTTTTTTGCTCCTGAATCCTTTTTATTAGTCTTTAAATTCTTAATTAGGGGATCTTGAAAGGAATATTCATCGTCCTGGATGTGTCTCTGATTCATTAATATTGACTTAAGATAAGATTTAAAATAAAATCCCTTTGTCAATTAGATTATGTCAAAACTAAAAAAAATACTGAGCTAAATAATTGGACTGTGTAACTTTAGACTATTGTTACTATAGTTACTGTCAAACATTGAACATGATGGTATTATATATACATATACTACAAGAAAAGACGAACAAGTTTCATGAGAGAAAATGATAATTCAGAAAGCCAGAAGGCTAACTCTTCTTTAATGGTAGCAGCTGCAACTGCAGCTGCAGCAGCAACAACAAGTGAAAATAAAGAAGTAATAAAAATAGATAATTTTAATTTAAGTTTACAAAATAACATTAAGAATTGTCATAGTTCTCAATCCTCCTCATCTGAAGAGATTGAGTTTCATTTAATTAAATACAATACACCATTAAGACCAAAGATAAAGCAAATACAATACAGAATTAGCAATGAAATACTAAAGCTTCAAAATATATTCAATGAGTTAAAAACTCAAGATGAGGAATTAATTAAGAAATTAAATATTTCTCTAAAAGAGAACAACATTCAATATTCTTTACTAATTTCTTCAGACTTGAATGATAATAGAAAATCGATTAGAGCTATATGGACTTCAAAAATTGTTTTAGATACTTTGCATAATCAAATTTGTAGTATCTCTAGTTTTAAAGATCTAGTTGAGAATCTGACCCCGTCATTGACAGTATTGAAAAGTATTAGATCATTGTTAAGTTCCCATATTAGGGAATCAGAGCATGAGTTTAAGAATATATCAGATTTGCTATGTGATGTTCTTTTTAATGCGGGTCAATTAGGAGGATATTTGATCAATTTTAAAATCGCAAACAATGCAGCAGTAGATATTACTGAGGCTGCCTTATTTAAGGCAGAACATAAAATAAAAATAGAATTTTTACCTATTCCTAAGGTAATAACATAAAGATAGAAAGAGTCATATCAAAAGAATAATTATTGTATGTATGTTAAATCTTATTATTTATTTGGTTTATAGATTTGACTCTTTCTTTCGTTTTATAACTATTATTGGATAATATTGCTCCATAAAAGAATCATAGTAGTACAGCCGTCCTTCTTCTTCTTCTTCTTCTAATTATTTCTCTTTCTTTCCTTCGTCAATATAGAAAATGGATTCATTTTTATTTAATGAAGAGCCAGCAATTAAATTTAAAACAGAAGTTGTAACATTCTCTATATTTGATTCAATACCTTCAATGTTTCCAGCCAGAATTAGGTTTAATTTGATTTTTGATCCTAATACATCTGATAATTCTTGGTTTACGGTAGCCGTATACGGTCGAAGAGCACCTCTAAATACCTCAGATCTTGCCCTTGATAAGCCAGAGATCTTCTTTCCAGATGGAGAATCAGGACCGAGAATTACTATTATTCCCTTTGAATCTTTAAATTGAGATGGTTTTTGAATTGCGTCAGCTGGCGACATAAATTTTACTGCTTCTCTTGTAATCAATGCTGGAATATGAATAAAGTTCTCTACTAGGATATCCCATTCCTCTCTGGACAAAGATGATAAACTGCGATTATAATCATATTCGCCTGTAATATGAATAACAGAATCAATACTTCCAAATTTTGTTTTGGCAGTATTAAAAATTCTTTTTACCTTCTCTTCGTCTGCAAGGTCCAATGAATGACTATGAAAATCTTTATAAAATTTTGTATCGTCATAGTTTTTACTAAGGATTATTACTTGTTTTACACCTATATCATTCAATTTGTTTGCTAGACTAATGATTCGCTGTACATCTTTTTCTTTTGATGAGGTTGTTGTGATAATTACTACTTTTTCTTTTAAATTTTGTATATTATTATCATCGATAGAGGTTCCCACAATAGGTTTGACAGGATAAAATACTCTATCATTGGGGATAATTCTACCGTTGATTAATTTACTGATAGTATCATCAGACAAAGTCAAGACCATATCGGCTACTTCTTCTTGACTAAGAAATTCATTATCTACTATCATTTTACTCGTATTATTTTGAATTTTTTCTGCTATTTCCTGTATCTTTATCAACATTCCTTCAATAGTTTTATTTAGATCGTCTTGATTGGGATTAAGAGCAGTAGTAGTAGTAGGAGGAGGAGAAGAGGAGGCATCATCACTGCCAGTAATAGTAGTACTAGTTGTTGTTGAGGTTGAGGAAGAGGAAGAGGAAGGAGAAGAGGAAGGAGGAGGAGGAAGAGTCGAAGAAGAATTAGATAATCTAGAATCAGATATTTGCTGTGCTATTTCCATAATACCCTTTGAAAATACCTCATGAGATTCTCCCAAAAGATCCAATCCCTTTGTTGAAGATACTTCTACCTCAGTTGAATCAAGTCCAGGATATCCTCCTATACGCAAAAATTCTGCAGCTGCTTTTGGATAAACAGTTTTATAAATCCTATCAGAATGGACAGGTCCGGGGTTAGTACCTACAGACTTTATACCTCGCTCTACCAATTCCCATGCTAAAGCTTCAGCCAGTCTATTTTTAGCTCCTTGTGCAGCAGTATACGGAGTTCTAAACCTATACGGCCTTTGTTCATATTTGTTTTCTTCAGTAAAAAATGTAGCAATTGTTATAATTTTAGAACCTTTATCCATTACTTTAAGTCCCTGGACAGATGTCCAAAAGGTACCAGTAAGATGGATAGCAACACAATCCTTAAAATCCTGAAAGGACGCATTAGTAAAGGTCTTTACTGGACCTGAAACTCCTGCGTTATTTACAATGATATCTACCTTACCAAATTCTTGTTTGATATTCGAGAACATTTCGTTAATACCGTTCTCATCTGAAACATCTACACCAGAAAAAGATCTAACCGTACTTGTTGATCCTACTTTTTTCATAATATCAATAAGGATCTCAGTGGTTTTATCCAATGGTTCTTTTCTTCTTCCCATTATAATAATACTCGCACCTGTTTCAGCAAATTTTTTAGCAATAGCTTGACCAATGCCTGTTCCGCTTCCGGTAATCACAACAATTTTATCCGAAAACTTTAAACTCGGCGATTCTAAAGATTCTGCCATTATAATTTTGGCACATTATATTCGACTATAAATCTTTTGCTAATCAGGCGCTTATGAAAAGTATATTCTGCAAAAAAATCGTAGCTAGCTTATTCTAAAAATTGATGACAATCACATTTTGTGCATTTATTGTCACCTTCATATGATACATGGTTTTGTTTTAGATGACTACATCTTTTACATACGAGGAGTTCTTCGCTCATTCAATCATATATTTCTTCCATGAATAAAAATTTACCGACCTTACTAATCAGTTACCTTTAAGAGTGGAATGTGACTAAATACAATTTGCCACGAATGAAGAGGGAGGAAATTGAGTAGAATATATTTTCAAATTATTTTTAGCTTTATTTTAGGAAACTTCCTTATAGCAACAACATCGTCATCTCAGATTATTATTCAAGATATTTTTGCACATCAACTTTTTAATTCTTCAGGTCAGAAAATAGGAAACTACTATGTACAAGTTGCAACTGACCCAGAGATACCCACAACTGGCCAAAATACAAAAATAATGATGAGAGTATCAAGTGTAGATGGTACAGAACTTTCGGATGTTCCCATTTCTATTTTAATAGAAAGAAATGGACAAGAAATTGAAAAAATACCTCAAATTATAGTAACAGATGGGCACCACGAATTGGACTACAAGTTTCCCGAACCAGGAAATTATGTTTTTTATGTATATTTACAAGACATTTATTTTAGTGGAGAAACTATAACATACGTATTTAATCTTAGTACATTGAATCCTTTTGGTTATATTTTTTTCTCATTAATTACTTTTGCTGTAGTAACCCCTCTAGTAGTTATAGCAATTATCTTTGTAACAAACAAGAGAAGAAGTAAAAAGAAGATATCAGAAAATAAAAGTGTATGAAATAAGAAACAAAAACAGAAAAGATATAGTATGATAGGAAAAAAACAACAACTAAAGAAATCTGAATCAGATCATTATAATCTAATATTATATTATTTTGATAGTAAAAGTAATTTCCTATAAAAAATAGATATAGAAAAATTGTTTGTCTAAGAAACAGTAGTAGATTTCTTTTCTAAATTTGAAATAGATTCTTTTGTATTGTTATTTTGTATTCTTCTACTGTATAAGGTAACTAGAACCATCATAGAGAATAATATTATTCCTATTCCAAGATGCAAGGTTACTAGATGGGCATGGAGACGTTCTATAATTACAATAGCACCCAATGTAATTTGAGCTATTACTGCAGACGCTGCAATAAGAGAAGCAATCTTCATGCCTTGGGGAGCCTGTTTTGATTTAAGTGTAAATATCATTGTTATGATAACCATCAATCCTGTTATTGCTGCAATAGTGCGATGAAAATATTCTATTATAAACTCTTGTAGGGGAATCAAACCTGCTGGGCATAGAGGCCAATCTGGACATGACAAACCTACCCCAGAAGCACTAACATATCCTCCGATAAATATCAATACAAAAAGTATAGAAAGTGTCGAGAAAGAAAGAGTTTGTAGGAGCATCATAATCTTCTTCTTTTGTCCTTTGCTGGTTTTTTTTTGCTTATTTATTTGTTTATTGGTTTGTTTGTTTGTTTGTTGTTATCTTCTTATCCTTTTCTAAATAAATAATTATTCTACTGTTAAAGTCCCTGTCATGTATGGATGTACTGTACAATAGTATGGATAAGACCCTGCATCAACATTTGTAGTTTCTAGCACCTTGAATTCGCCACCATTTATTATGCTGGTATCAAAAAGCTGGCCAGAAGTTGCATCAGATGCACCTTCACCGTTTGTTACGGTATGAGGCATCAAATCCAAATTGTCAACAAGTATTGTATTACCCTTTTGTACTGTTAGTTCGTCGGGGTCATAGTCAGGATTTCCCTGTATTGCTGAACCTTCAAGGATTGTCAAAGTAACATCTGCTGTTGGTCTGGCCGCTGGTGCTGGAGATTCACCGGTTGAAACTGCTTCTGAAGACGCAACAGGAGCACCATGTCCACCAGATGGTGACGGATTGGATAAATCAAATTTAGGTTTTAGTGTAGATGATGGTGGTGGGACAGAAACCATGTAATCCCACTGGCTTATAGCTATTACTGCACCTACTATCATAATGCCTACTACTATAGCTAGACCTTTAGCTAGCCTTTTTGGAGTTGTTCTAATGATGGGGGTCTCGTCGTCGGTAGTCATAATATTGTTCTCCTATATTGAATGGATCATTCATTTTTGCGGCCACTCCTGTCATAGCGCTCTTTAGCAGATTGTATATCATTAGTAGGTATGACAACCCCACAATCCAGGCACCTGTTGTTGCAATTTGATTCATTGCTATCCATTCTGGTAATGGGATATAATCGAAATACCTCCTAGGCATTCCCATTAATCCTAGAACGTGTTGTGTCATAAAGACTAGTATTACACCTGAAAATGCTGCTACAAAGTGTATTTTTCCCAGTTTTTCGTTATACATTCTTCCAGTGATCAACGGGAACATGTAATATATGAAGCCTGTAAATGTAAGTGAGACAGTACCCATAAGGATCAAGTGGAAATG
>JAICHH010000081.1 GCA_025922715.1 Nitrososphaeraceae archaeon | reverse complement strand
TTTTATAAATTGAACTTAACGGAAGCGATGTTTCTTTGTGCATTTGATAAACTGTTTTAGAATTTTCGATAACTGATAAAATAATTTTATATGTATCATTTTCGAGGATATTATTTAAAAAAGTAATAGTTTCATTTTTATTTATGTCATAACTATTCTTGATTTCACTTAAGCTATACATATTAGGCTACACTAATTAGGTTAGACTAACTTATAAATGTAGCCTTACCAATACAATAGCAATTATTTTTTAAAATCGGACATAGATTTGCGAGATGATTCGATAAGTTTCTTTTTCCGTGGCTGAATAACAAGAATATAGGCTGAACCGATAAGATATACAGATAATAGAATTAGTTGAGCAACAATAGTTTCAAGAGTAGGATGTATACCAGTCATAGTTGCTAGATTAACATCTAGCCTTGGAATTATTCCGAATAAATGTGTGGTTGTTATATATCCAACTTCTTGAAACTCACGAATAGCATTTCCCAAAAAGGTTATGGACATATATGCGCCTATCCCCATGGTTAAACCGAATAGAACTCTTAACGGTAGCTTCTTTCCCAGTTTTCTGACTATGAATGCTACTCCTATTATTACTGCTAGACCGATAATCATTCCCAAAATAACAAAAAGCTCCATGTGTTTAGCGTAAGACAACATTGCCTGATAAAACAACACAGTTTCAAATCCTTCTCTATATACTGTAAAAAATGATAGCAAGACAAATACCATCACACTACCAGTTGTAGTGGCTTTCCAAACCTTTGATTTAACAAATTCTATCCATTTTTTTGTCTCTATTCTGTTAAGGACCCAAAAACTAACCCAGAATAATACAGCTACTGCAGCTATTCCAGCTATAGCTTCGATAAGTTCTCTACTTGCACCAGACAGCTCGATAAAGAATTCTGCAATGAACCATGTAATAGCTGTTGCACCAGTGGCCAGAATTATACCATAATATACATGTTTTTTGAATCGCTCATTCCTTGAAGCTTCCAAATATGTAATTATTGCTCCTATGATTAATGCAGACTCTAATCCTTCTCTAAATATAATAGAAAAGGACGATGAAAAGGCAATACCTGGTGCTATTGTACCAATTCCTGAAACTAATCTTTCAGATTCATCCAGTCCATTTTGAAGTTCACCAATCTTTTTTACAATATTTTCATAGCCTGATTGTTGTTCTAACATATTTCGTAGTTCAGCAAATTTAATTTCCATATCTAATGTAAAATCTGGATCGATTGGTCTAAGTGGTAGTTCTATATTCTCATAACTATCTAGATAAGCAGAACGTGCTACTACTAATGCTTCATCATTTTTATTTTCTTTGTATAAATCCAATACCTTTTGAAGATTTAGTCTAATTTGATCTATTTCATTTCTAACACCTTGTTTTTGAGGATCAGTAGATTCACCCATCTCTTTACGATCACCTTGAAAGGATCCAAAACCTTTACTAAGTTCTTCAATATTGGCAAGGTTATTACCTCCTGGGGAAATTGATTCTTCTGTTGAAGTACTATTATTATTACTATTTATTACTAGTGATGGGTCATTTTCTAAAATTAATTTAGCATTATCTAGTTTAGTTTTTATTTGAGTAATAAATGGTTCAATAACTTCTAATTTTTCATTATTTTTAATAAGGTTTCTGAGCTCTTCTCTCATGTCAATTTCTATATCAACCATCAGATTTGGATCATTTTTTTCAATAGGAGCTTCAAGATATTCATAATTATCCAAATACGCTGACATTACATTTTTATCGGCTTGTCTGTAATCATTGTTTTCTCTTATTTCGACAACCGCATTATTTAATAATGTGTGAATAGTTGAAAAGTAATTTTGATATTCACCTGGAAGATTTGATGAATTATTATTAGTATTTAATAATTCTTTCAAATAGTTTTGAAGAGATGTGATAGATGAAGATAAATCATTAAAATTGTTTTGATTCCAATTTTGTTCTACTTTTGAATACATTGAAATTATTTGGTTCTTTTCGCTACCATCAAATTCATTAGATAGAATTTGGTTGATTTGATATTTTGATCTTTCTAATATTCCTTTTATATTCTCATATTCGAGATTTTTTTGTTCTTTATTATCAGTTGAATTAGAAGTATTTATAAAATTAGAAGCGTCTTGTAATAATTGGATTGAGCTTTGAATTAGAAAATTCTTGTCGCTGAGAGTATTATTTCCTACTATTTTACTATTTAATAAATAATTTGTATTTCTTATTTCATCTATTGTTTGTTTAATTTCCTCTATAGGTTTAGTTTTAACTTCCTTTAGAAAAATAGGCAAATCAGTTAAAAGTTTCTCTAATTTAGAAGATAATTCTGGCGCAACTGTTTGCAAATCAGATTTTATATTAGGAAAAATATTTGTATGGGGAATATAAGCATGGGAAAATGCTTTATCTAGATTGTTTGATTCTATATTTTGTTCACTAAGATCTAATTGAGAATTTATTCTTTCAAGATTAATATATATAATAAATTTTTTTTTGATATCTATTTGAGAAAGGAGATCCTCAGTTACAGAATCACTTTGTGAATATCCATCATTGAGTAATGGAAGTGTAATTAAAAAAAATATCGCTATCAAAGAAAATACATAATATAATTTGATTGTATTTATTTTTGTGTTTATTTTATTTACCATTTAAATTTTTCCTCTGATAATGCAGTTTATATTAGGTTTACCTAACTATTTAGCTATATTTAAATATATAGAATATTTCTAAATAATAGAATATCTTTAAAAAAATCTAATTATTATCATTAAAGAAGGTATTAATATTTTATCCTTGTTCTGTTTCTATATTTACCTTCAACTGCTATTGTAATTACTGTTGTAAAAGATGATTTTACATTTTTATTTGGTATATAATTATTGGTTGTTATTTATCTTATTCGTTTATAGCCATTCCTCTTTTAAAGGCTTTAATAAAGTTTTAATTTAGAATTCATTTTTCAGATTGTTCTTTGAAACCGGATAGTACTTTTAGACTTGATAGGTCTTCAATAATCTATTTTTTTTAGTCTCAATAAGGTCTCTAACGGCTTTATCTGTAGTAGTTATTTGTTTTGGATCAGTTAAATTATTTTCATTCTTGTTTATATTGTTGTTATAATATTTAAGATCATTAATACCAGAAATTTATTTTTTGATGATATGCAAGTGATAGAGTAATAACTACATGTATAAGAAGACATTTATAAATTACTAATTAATTCTCTGCACAAACATGTTCCTTTTACTTGAAATATCGACACCCAGTCCAGATCTCAATACTGTTCAATTGCGATCCATAACCAATAGCGAATATTTCTAATTTTAATAACACTTTCATCTACAACAAATGTAGAGATTATTTCCTTTTGTAGATTGACAATGAATCAAATCTTTGTATCAAATTTTATAGTAACATACGAATCTTCAATTAATTAATTAAACGAGCTAACAATAAAACCCTTTTTTGATCTGACAAAGCATGTCTTTTACATTCATATCTATTTCACTTGGATCTATTTTGGAATCCATACCTTTTTCCAGCTTGTTTAAGCCTGTAATGTAATTCTTATCATTATCTGATAAGTAAGGTTGGGACTTATTTAAAAGAATTATAGCTCTTTTAAAAAACTGTTGACCATCTTGATATTCTAGTAAATTAATGATCTTTCCCTGACTCATTGATTCTGTATATTCCTCAGATGCAATAGTGATCAATTCTGCAGTAACATTGAGTATATAGTCACGGTTAGTTCTTTTTTCTAAAGATATTGATTGATCTAATCCATCATTAATCAATTTCTCTAATTCTTTTTTCTCTGTAATAATTTTATTTGGGTTGTCAGATCTTACAGTTTGAACATACTGATTTAATTTGCTTGAAAACTCTTTTGTTAAGGTTTCATTTGTCTGAATTAGTCTATTATTGATTATATCTACAATTTCTTCAATAGGATGTAATGCATGGGCAACAGCTAATAAGCTATTGTTATTTTGAACATTTAGAATTGAAGCATCTAGATGTCCTATCATTTGTTCCAGATAACCATGAAATTCATGATCGCTTATAGTGAATTTTTGCGCCTCTACAGAAAATAAATTGTTATTGGAATACAATGGAGGAAAAATCGTGAAGTATATTGAGATTGCAAATATTGTTAAAAGAACTTTCAAACTCATATTATCTCTATTTAAATTATAAGATGGCTATTTTAGTGTATTCATATTTCTAATAAACGAAAAGCAAGAGATATTATTTTAATTTATTATAGCTATCATCCACTAGTTCCAACTTTATTGTTTGTTTCATCATCTGAGCCTGTTTTTGCCCAAAAGAAAGAAAAAGACATTAATAATGATGATGAATGGTAACGACAAACTAATACTTAAAGTTAAAAATTTTTTATAATAACTTTAAAGAATAATTTACTTATATTATAGTTTATTATATAACAAATGTTACAATTTCTTTTATCGATATATCCTTATTTCATACTAAAATAATGCATCAGGATTGACTTAACCTAAAATGATCTATTATTTGACCATCATTAGTGTGGAACTGTCCAACTAATATTTTGCCATTATTTTCTATATTAATATTTAAAAAACCAAATTTACTATCTTGAATAACATAATATCTATATTTTTCTTTGACAGGGTCTAATTCATCCCCTGCAGTGCCATCTGTAAGAAATATTATTCCATCATCTTTGTCTGAATAATTTGATTGTGAATTATTTGTAATTATTGGTTTTGGTTCTATCTTTTTGTTTGTATTTTTTTCATATTCTTCATTATACAATATAGGGTAGGTTCTCTCATAATATATTTATTGTATATATTCGCCATATAGAGATTATTGTTTTAATTATCTAGTAAAATTATCAAAATTGAATACTATAAAAAAGTTTATTACAAAGATTTCGTATATAATATTATATATGATTAATTTCATACGCTATCTTGAATTAAAATGGAAAAAAAGAGAGAAGGATATTTCAATTCCTAATAATTGATCTTTTAAAGTCACTTTCATTATTGTGGGTCCTTATGACTAATTTAACATCTCTGCCTTAACATTTTGGTCTGGGTAGTAGTAGTAGGTTATTTTATAAATTAAGATTTTTTTATTTCAAAATTATCCAATATCTTATCATTATTTGTATGAAATTCTCCCACTATTGTCTTTCCATTATTTTCTAGTTTCAGATTAAGAAATCCATATCTCTCTTTTTGTATTATGTAATAATCCTCTTTCTCATTAATCTGCTGTAATTCATCTCCTGCAGTCCCCACAGTTAAATATATGATTCCATTTGTATTTTCATAAATAGATTTCGAATCATCAGCATCATCATCGTCTTCTGTAAGTTCAGACATTGATTCTTGGTCTTTTGTTTCAAGTCCTATTACTTTATTGTCTGACATTGGATAGGTTCTCTCATAGTATTGGTTATGTCCAGATATTACTAAATCTACACCATATTTTTCAAATAAAGGTAAAAAAGTATCCTTAATACGTTCTGATTCTTCCATATCAGCATTTGTTGAATATAATGGTTTATGTTGATGAACTATTATCCAATCAATATTAGAATTTGTTGATGATTTCTTCAAATCATCTTGAATAAATTTATATTGTTTGCTGCCTTCTTCGTAAGGATGTTCTGTTGATAAACTGATGAAATGAATATTTTTAAAGACATGTGAATAGTATGGACTTTTCAAATTGTGATTATTAATAATTTGTTTGTATATTTTAGAAAATTCAGCATCATGATTTCCTATTGCAATTTTCATTTTATCTTTGATAGGCTCTGACATTTTAATCCAACATTTAGCAGATTTTTCATCTTTAACATGGTCTCCAGTTGTAATTATCAATTCTGGATCAACAGAAATAATATTTTCGATGGTGTCTTCTGTTTCATCATTGCAATAATAATCCCCAGCAGCAACTATATTGATATCGTCATGTTCAGTAAATTGAGAATGTAACTTTTGAGCAAATATTGTTGGATTATTATTATTTAATGAAAAAAATAATAATATCATTACAGAAATAATTGAAATTTGTATAATATAACTTGAAATTCTATATTTATAACAGATAAAATCATTATTATTGTTTAACACATTTGTTCGGAATTATCTTTTTTTCTTGACATTTAATAAATAATGAGATTGTTTCTCCATTGTGAGAATAATATATAGTATTAAATAATGAAAATCAAAAATAAATGATTTTTCCTTACTTGGCAATATCAAACTGAAAATTTCTTTATTATGATAGATAAACAAACTATAAAAAAATTACCAAATTATTATATAGATTTCAAAAATTTGTTAATATTATATTATATTTTTAGATATCGAGAAATCACAATGAGATATCTTTTTGTTTAGATGCATAATTCAAGTATTAAATATAATATTGTAGTTGATACATCAATGTATAAACCATATATTACAATAGTTTTTGTATTTTTTTCTATTTTGATAGGTTCTTTGAATTCTCCATTAAATAATATTGTTTTATTGGCAGAAGGTCAACAACAACAATCAGCTATTAGTGGCAGTACAAAGAATGTAACAGAGCTTAGCAAATCAAATGGTAAAAACTCATCAATCACATTAGAAAATAAAACTGTTAACTATGTTGAGAATGCTAATGGTTATCTTGTTTATCCAATTTCTACAACAACATCATCATCAATTGAAAGCAATATCTCTGCAAATAATAACAATACTTTTCCAGCAGTGGTAATGATCCATGAATGGTGGGGACTCAACGAAAATATAAAAAATATGGCTGAAACTTTAGCAAAAGAAGGATATGTTGTTTTAGCAGTAGATTTGTACAATGGTCAGGTGGCTAATACTACAGAATCAGCTCAGAATCTAGTTAGTAAAGTAAGAGAAAATCCTTCCGAATCAATAAATAATCTTCAACATGCTGTAAGATATCTAGCATCTTTAGAAAATGTTAATTCCTCTAAAATTGCTTCTCTTGGTTGGTGTTTTGGTGGTGGACAATCTCTTCAATTAGCATTAAACGCAGAACCAGAATATCCTTTATCGGCAACGATAATTTATTATGGTAATTTGGTATCTGATCAAGAATCAATTTCAAAGATAAAGTGGCCGGTTTTAGGAATCTTTGGAGACCAAGATGAATCAATTTCAGTACAATCTGTAAAACAATTTGAAGAAGGATTAAATGCAAATGGAATAACAAATGAAATTTACATCTACAAAGGAGTAGGACATGCATTTGCAAATCCTTCAGGAGATAATTATGCACCACAAGAAACTCAAGATGCATGGGAAAAGACAGTATCTTTTCTGAAACAATATTTGAAGTAATTCAGGATATTCTTTATTTTTTTCACAAATAATCTAATTGCCTAGATTTGAGATAAGGACATTCACATCTAATCTATTTCATTAAACTAACAGATCCCATACTGTTTATCGTTTAGTATGTAAAATTGAATTTATAATCAATTCTAATTGTTCATTTTTACTAATAAAAAATAACAAAACCGAGTAGCCAACTTGAGTTAACAAAAGTGTTTT
>JAICHH010000080.1 GCA_025922715.1 Nitrososphaeraceae archaeon | reverse complement strand
GAAAAACTATAACCTATGAACAGGGTTTAAAAATAAGTGAATATGTATTGGACCGAATGTCCAAGTTATCACTTGATGAAATGAAAAAATAATTGTAGAATGCACTGATCATTATCTAATTAATAATATTAATGCAAAAAATGACTAAAAATGAAAACCAGAATCTTCTTTTGCAAGTAACTTTTACACATAAATTATGAACTATCAATAAGAATAAAAGTCCGCATATAGTTCCAATATGGTTTATCTTAGATGATGAAGATAATATTTTGTTAACTATGGTGACAAATCAGTAAAGGCAAAAATATTCAATGTGACAATCGAGTCCGTTTATTTGTAGAAGACCGAGTTCATCTTTTCTCATTTTTGTTACTATGATGATATTGCAGAAATAGTTAGTGATGAGTCAACCGAAATTTTCTAATGGGCTAAAATAATAGCAGCAAGAAAGAAATAGAAATAATGATAAAACAGAAGAATATGACAAGTTCAGAAAGAGAACTATTGATAAAAATAAAACCAACCAAAGTTATTAGTCAAAAAGATACAGTAGGATAATAAACCAATTCAAAATTTCTTAAATCAAGTACTAAGTTAAAGGTTAAAAATTATATGTCATTGGTAGAAAAAGGGTTCTGAGGGCTTAATAGGGTATGTAATTGGGATCTACTTTCGGTTATTTGTATTTACTTATATTAAGAATGTAAAAGAGGATTTGATTTTACAATAAAATAACCTAGAAGGTAGGATTGGTTCAATTTAGAACATTACTTATAATATCTTGGAAAAGCCCTAAGGATATCAGTTTTTGTTACTATTCCCTTTAGTTTAGCATTCTTATCTACGACTGGAAGTCCACTTATTCTATTTCTAATCATTATCTTGCCTGCAACTGCGAGATCTTCAGTACTCAAAATAGTAATCAATGAACTTCTCATGATATCACCTACAAAAAGTATGCCCTTGAGACTAATCATAGCCATGTTTGGACCGAATTGATTTTTCTTATCATATTTTTCAAAGCCGGAACTCACTAGGCTAGTTATAGGTAGCAAGTCCCTTCCAGTAATTATTCCAATAGCTTTATCATTTTTTATTACCACGATTCTTGCAACTTTGTTCTCAAGTAAAAGTCTCATTGCTTCAATAACTAATTCATCTGGTGAGATTGAAAATACAGAAATAGTCATATAATCTCTGACTTTGTTTAATCGTTTATAAAATTTGGAATAATAGTCAACTATATCTGTCTTTGTTATGATTCCGACATCTGTTGAATTCTTGTGAGTTACAATTAATGAGCTAATACCTTTATTCAACATCAATTTTGCGCATGATGTTAAACTCATGCTATCTTCCACAGTAATCGGTGCTTTGTTGCCCATGACCTGACCTAATCTTATTTCGTGAGCTGGTCTACTTGAATTGAAAGAATATACAAAACATACAATATCCTTTTCTGTAACCATTCCCACAGGCATATTGTCATCCGTTATAATCACTCGACTGATATTATATTTCATCATAACATTTCTTGCATCCAGTATATTATTGCTAACATCTAACGTGATTGCATTATCAGAAACATCACCAACTGTAACCTTAAGCGGGTTCATAATATTTCTCATAATGTAATTCTTAATACATATAAGTTATTGTTTTAGATTAATTAATTTGTAAACAATATCTTTGTAATTTGCAATCTATTATATAGAACATAAAGTAAATGTTTATCATCATATGTAGTTGATCATCATAAAAAAGTTCCTTTAAAAACCTTTTATTGTTAAAATTTGGTCTCCTACTAATTTCTCTTATAGTAGAGGATTTTAATAAAACCAAATTACTATAAAAAGAAATTTAGCATTATTATCAATTTTAGATAAAGTATGAAAATTGAATATTTCTATTTATTCTTCCATTTAGAATTAGTGAGATTAGTTTCATTCCCATACTTTATAGATAATATTACCATTTTTTTGTCTACTGAGGCTTCATGAATTCCCATTATCTTATTCAGAGTTATATGGCTGGTGAAAAAATCTAGGCTAGCTCAGAGGGGCTTTGAATTCTAATTATAAAAAGATTTGGTAACATAATATTTTAAGTTTTTGTTTTTAAAATAAAACTACCAAAATTAAATAATTGGTAATTATTACCACTTGAAAAGAAAACTAAACTTAATATCCTTTAATATGTAATTCTTCCTCATTATTATATACAATATCTTTCATCTGAAAAATTTTGTATCCATTTTCAAACAAGTATTTCATTTCTTTTTCAAATAAATTTGGATTTATACTGTAATCATCCTGAGAGTAATCTACCATATGATAAATAAGAATTGGAATTGCTCCAATTGAATTTTCAGTGTTGTATTTGGTTTGGCTTTCTACTATTTCTATAAATTGTTCATACATCTCATCATCATCAGAATATTCGCCAGATTTTTTATATGCTTCATGACTTAGCCCAGTTATTGTATATCTTTTGAAACTTGATTGTACTTCATTTTTGTTATTTTTAGTTGAATAATGACATTGATTTTCATATTTATCATTACCTTCTACAAAACCATTGTCACTTCTAGATTGAAAGAACATTAGTGGTTCAGAAGCCGTTCGGGCAATATAGTAATTGTCAGCAATATTTTTTAGTATATTTTTATTATCATCGCCATCATTATATGGAAATGAGAAACTGGTTACATTAAATCCCTTATTTTCCAAACATCTTTTGGACTCAATAATCTCGTATGTCATTTCTTCATCTGATAATTTGCTAAGTTTTTTATGGTTCATTGAATGAGAACCTATTTCATGTCCTTCTTCTTCAAGTGTCTGGATATTATTCCAATTCATTCTATTTTCTTTATCTACTGAATTACAAATTATATAGAATGTTGTCTTAAAATTGTATTTATCTAAAATTGGTTTTGCATAAGTGTACTGGCTTAACATTCCATCATCCAATGTTATAATTGCTGCTTTTATTGGTTCAGCCAATGAATAATAAATAAAAACAGGAGAAGAAAATAATAGTATTATTATTAAAAGTGAGAATACTGTTAAACAATACATAGTAAGAATTTCAAAAAAGTGCAATATATTTAGATATTGCTTTAAATTGATTATGTAAAGTTACAACATGATTTAATGTTATGCTATTATTGTAGATAAAAATATTATTCATTTTATCTTTGTCATTTACTATTATATTTATTAGTTAGTACCAAAACAGAGGATAGTCAACTGGTTTTGACACAATTTTGTAGTTCATAACACATATTTAAAAAATAATAATACCTTTTTAATTTAATATTTTTTTTACAGTATTTGTAAATAACTTTTTATCAACCGGTTTTCTCATTATTTGTTCTTTTGATATTCCTGGAACTATGGTTAATACCTCATCTAATATATCTAAAGCTGTTACAAAAAGAATCTTAATTGTGGGGTCTATAGATTTTATTTGTTGATGTAATTGAAACCCATTTAAATTTTTCATTCTAATGTCAAGTATTATTAATAAATCATTAAAATTCGGAAGGTCTTTAATATAATTAAGTGTAAGAGCAGGATCTGTTAAACAAGCAATACGATAACCATAATCTTTTAGAAAACTTCTATAAGTAAAAAGAACATCTTCATCATCATCAACTATAATTATTCTTTTGTTTTTATTTTTTTTATGGAAAAAGAAGCCTTCTCTTTTTTTATTTTTATTTTCTATAAAATCTTCTTCAGCAAATAAGTTTGGTTGTTTCTCCATCATCATAGAGTGTGTACTATTAGTATCATCATCATTATTCTGTAACAAAGTATTATCATCTCTTCTTTTTATATTGTATGTAGGATATCCAATGTTTTCTGTTACCTTGAATTCACCATTATTTATAAAATTATATTTGTTTAGAATAGTAGGAAAAGATTTTAAAATTCTATAAAAATTATTTCCAATAATTATTTCATTATGAGCAGATAAAGAAGAATTTATCTTTGAACAAAGATTTACTGCCGAACCAAATATATCTACTTGATAATTATCTCCAGCTAAGGCTAAGTCTATTACACCATAATCTATACTAATCTTGTAGTTCTCTACTGTTGGTAAATTATTCTTTATCAACAATTCTTTATTTATATCCTCTCGTTTTTCTAAAATCTCTAATCCACATTCAATTACCTCTTCAAATGCTTTTTCCTTATTAAGATCTGAGAAGTTCAAGAAATAACACAATAAACGATCACCAAAACTCTTTACAATCTTACCGTTATTACGTTTAATTATTTGCGATAATGAGTTTATAACAGTAGAATAGTATTCTCGTAGCTGTAAATGATCCTCTGCTATAGTAGTATTGTTTATAGAACTTTGAAATTCTAAAAAGCATACGCAACACTTTAGTGAATCATCTGTAAATTTAATGCTTTTATTGCCTTTATTGCTATGATGCCACATTTTATTTTCTACCGTCTACTACTATTGCGAAATAGAAGAAAATTATACATCTTCTACATTTATCCTTAGAAATAGTGTTTTTACTACAGCAGCATTTTTCCTATTTTTTTGTTTAGGAATTCTGTTATTTGGTAAAGGGTTTACCATCATTTTTTTCTCAAATAAAGGAATAAATGCACCATTCATAAAATATTCATTTATTTAATGAAATTTAAAGAAGTTGGTCTAATTGGAAGCTATAAAATTAAAAAGATAAAAAAAATCAATAATTTTCGGCGCCGAAAAATTTTATAATTTATCACTTGATAATTATTATTGGTATTTCATCTTTATTACAGCAAAAATATTGATAAAAAACCTTTTATAATTTTAAATTGTTAATGTTATATGAGAACTTTAAGATTATTAACTCTTTACTGTAATAAAACTGATGATGATAATAATAATAATACAAAAGTAGCTGAGACTTTTCTTACTGTTGATAACGGTAAATTTCAAGGATTTGGACCAGAATCTATGAGCAATGGAAGTAATTGGAACATCAATGCAAATATTCAATTCAATGTTGAGGCTATAATAAGTTTCTATGATGAAAATTTGATACGTAAACAAAGTAATACTAAACACTTTAGATCACACATTGTTGAGGAAAATGAAGTTCTTAAAGGACCAAAAAAAGTTAGTTTCGCTTCGAATAATGCAAATTACGTTTTAACCTATGAAATAATATAAAAACAAATAATTCCATGGATGTTATTATATTAAATACTAAAAATTATTCATTTGCGTCAAATTTTGTTATAATATTAAATAGCATATTTATCAATTATACTTACAACTGCTGCTTGTTGAAAATATGTTTAAAGTATATTCTGTTTATCTTATTTTTATCAACTATCCTCCACCCTTGCTGAGTTTGATATGTCTTAATGTCATTTCTGTTTATATGAGCTGCTATATCGTATATTTGAGTCAAATTGTAACTTATAGATATTAAAGTTTTGTTCAGCTGATTGGTTGTTAGTATAATAATATTTTAAAGAATAGAAAGAAGGTGAAATAAAAAATAATAAAACGGATGAAATAATTACTACCACAAATTTATTATATCATTCCATTCACCAAATTGTTTAATACTTATAAGTATTAAGTATTTTTCAAATATGAAAGAGGTTACTCAATATACCATGCTTGTTGCAATTTTAGCTGTTCTTATCTATATTGCTGTACTTAGTACTGGATCAATAGCTACAACTAACGCAAATAAAAATTCGCTATCTCAAATACAAGATTCTAATTTAGCCTCTTATGAATTAGTATCAAGTAATTTAGATTATGTTCATACTGCAGATATGAATAGATCTACTCAGACAATACTATTAAATGGAATAACTCTCAATTCGAGTGAGTTTATTATAATGTATGATTCAACGCCTTATGCAAGTAAAGGACATATAGCATTAAATTTACCGTGTGATCCTAATGATCCCCAAGACCGTCTAGTAGATGTTCTAATAGGGAGAGCTCCTGATATGAGTAGAATGGCTCTGGGATATATTCCACAATTGTCATCTCCTCCTAATATGTGTGTTTATCACGGTCAATTTGGATTTGGAGATCCTGTAACTGATATCGTTCTAAAAGCAGTATCAGAAGATCCAATAACATTCAAAGGTCCACATTCTGTTGCAATAGTCACACATGAATCATACATACCAAAAGTAGCATCTTATATGCAGAAAGTAATGCAGAACATGACTAACATGACTGGCTCTTAATAAAATAACTATATTTTATTTTTCTTGTATTGTGGCAAATAATATAAAAAATTTAACAAACAAATCTGCAATCTATAATAATCACATCATAGGAAAAACTGTCTATATGTAGTTCAGATAAGAAATAGCAATCTAAAAAAATAAATGTAAACAATTGTGATGTATTTAATAATTTGTTTCAAAAACAGATAAAAGTTTAGAAATAAAAAAAATAAATAAATTTACAGGTATATCCTAGAATATTCAACTTTAACTACAATGATGGATTATTAGCATAAACATGTTCTGAGATAATCTTTACTATTATTAGCAGAAATACCTCATAAGAGATAAAAGAAATGAATATGTTATACTATAAAGCCTATCCTATATAAATAGAAGAATTATTTTTTTTTTAAAATCGACATTAATATTATTGTCATTCCAATACTTACAGCAATTCCTACTCCGATAATTAAATAAGTTATGAAATTTTGGGTACTTTTATCACTATCTAAGTTTGATTTAACAGAATCCGTAAGAATTGGAGAAGATATTGATGCTTGATAAGAAGGTATAATTACGTCAAATGAGGCTAAAGTAATAGAAGAATTTGTATCTATCCTTAAAATAACTTGAGTTCCATAATTAGCAAAAGAATGTTTTACAGAAAAATCACCATCATTCACTTTTAAATTATCAAATCTGAATACTTCTGACCCTTCTGTAACAACTACTCTTGCTAAGAAATTTTTAATGTGTTCTTCTGTTGTTGAATTTAAAACACTGAATTTAAGATCTGTTAAAGTATTTATTTTTATCTTTTCTTGATCATACGCAAATTGAACTTTAATTTTGTCATGATGGTCTACTATTTCTTGCTTGACGATATTATTGTTGGGAATGTGAGAATATACTGTGTAGTAATTATTTAAATATAAAAATATTGTAAAACCAAATAAAAATAACAAATACTTGACACAAGGGATCTTTACATAATACAACATATTATCAGATAAGTATCATTTTAAATTACTTTAATTTATTTGTAATATATGAATTAAGTAATTCAGAAAATTTTCATATTATTTGAGATGGTAAAAAATTTAATATTATTAAGAATTATATATATATGATATAATAAACCATTGAAATATGTTATCATTTAAATATAATTAACATTTTGGTAATAGAGTATCTCTATTAATAATTCAATCTATTTTTATATTATCATTAGAATGACGTATTTATGACTCAAAAATTTACTTCTGGATACATAATAGGTATTGTAATTGGTGTATTATTATTAATAACAAGTAATAATACCATAGCTGCACAAGATCAAAACAATAATACTACTACTATTGCAGGACAGAATCAATTTAATCCTGTCCCATTTAATGAGATACCATTAATCGTAATCAATTCGTCTTATGGAGAATACTAATTT
>JAICHH010000079.1 GCA_025922715.1 Nitrososphaeraceae archaeon | reverse complement strand
TATATCGTGGAATCTCTCGTGTAGCTTCATCAGTTGTTCTCTTTACATTATGTAAGGTGTTGTCTAGTGTCTTGTTTATTGCATCGTGTTGTTGATTTAAGGTGTTATTGTAATCTATATTTGTTCTTTCATTGAAATTGGTGTTGTCTGTGCTAAATTTAGTTCTGTTTATGTTTGTTTCATTAATTTTATCTTCTTTTGTTGACATATTAACAAATACGTTTCCGAGGTATATAAGATAAGGTATAGATATCTATGCATAATCATGTTCTGTAGATACAATCATCTTAATTTTATACAATATGATTAGTCAAGCTTTTTTGTCTTTTTACACAAGCTGTATTTATTACCTTTGAATATTATTCTTTTTTTTGTCCAGTATTAAATTCTTTTAATACTCATTTTTTAAAACATCTTTAGATTCAACTGAATTATTTTTTATTATACTATTAGATATTCGTGGTAAATTTACTTCTAAATAATTAAAAGTAGCATAAGATTAAATGTAATTCACTCTGCAGTTATCAAAGAAATTAATTCTAACGAAATTTATCAAATCATAAATTACATTGACTTCTAATCAACAATGCTTTTCTATCAAAATATAACATTGGCAAGTTAAATAAACCCATACCAAATAATATTGTAAAATATATGCAAATTTCAATATGGATGAAGTGGAATTGAGGAGGTAATAAAATAAAAAAAATTGATATAATCTTCATGATATAGTAATATAATAGAGTAATGACTTTTCAAAAATCAACTGCTCATATTGTCTTGATTACTATCATAACTTTAATTATGGCAACGTGTATAGTATCAATCTACTTTCAGGAAGTAAATGCTCAATATTACCGTAATGATGATAATGATATTAAATTAGAGCCAATTAGGCATATGATGGATCGTAGACATCATATGATGATGGAGGATGGACAACAAGAGCAAGAAAGTTCTATGAGTAATTTTTCTATGACAAGAAGTAATAAAACAACTACTGCTGATGGTGATAACATACTATATGCATCTATAGTTATAGGAGCAATCTCACGTACAACTGATGCTTATCAACCAAATCCTATATATCTTAAAGAAGATAAGATGGTAGTCTGGACTAACAATGATTATAATCTACATACTGTAACGCAGGGACCTTTATCTGTAGGTATAGACACTGCTTTAAGATTTGATTCCGGTATACTTTCAAGAGGTCAATCTTTTTCGTACATATTTGATAAAGAAGGAACTTACAATTACTATTGTACTATTCATCCATGGATGGTAGGTCAAGTGGTCGTAATAACAAACTCAACAACTGTTCCTGCACTAGCTACCAATAACCAATCAGCATCAATATCAATGTTAGAAAGAGGTGGTTTAGCGATGGGTTTTAATCAAAACAAAATATTACATCAGTTTAAGTCCACTCCTACAGGAGGTGAAATCTTGATAACTGCCTTAAATAATAGTGATATAGAGACAATAAAACAAATCAAAAATCATATTTATGTTATTCAAAAGGAATTCTCAGCAGGGAACTTTACAAAGCCTTTTTATATACATACACAAGATGTTCCAGGTACTAAACTAATGAGTGAAAAAAAGGACTTTATAGAATATAATATAAATGAAATAAATAATGGCGGAACATTAATACTTGAAACTAAAGATAAAGAATTACTTGATGCAATTCATCAATTCATAACATTTCAAAATACTGAACATTATGGTCATTAATTATATATTATTTAAAATTTAAGAAAAGACCCTATTCTTCTACTTTATTAGTCTTTTCACTTTTCATTCCTAAGGTAGTTTCTTATTTGCAGAATCAAAATAATACCAAGTAGGATCAACATTTGGATATCCCTTATCATCTATTGGATCTAAATGGATGTACACAAAAAAATCTATCTCGATTACCTATAATGTTGAACTCATTCTAATTCAAAAAGTTAATGAGGCCTACGAACGCATATTGAATAGCGATGTACAATACCGATTTGTAATAGATTTAAAGTCTCGACCAAAAATAAATAACTTTGATGACAATTAACAAACATTTTCCTAGTTGTCTAAGGTACGCATAAATTTCTCGTTTTGTACCTAGACTACATGAATATATATCCTCCAATAGAACAAAGATTTTCACCTTTTGAATTTTATTCATTAATGAGAAAAAATAATCCTGTTGCCTTTGATGAAGTAAATGAACAATGGGGATTATATCGTTATCGTGATATTGAAAAAATATTAAGAGAGCCTATAAAATTTTCATCTAAATTCGGACCATTTCAAGTACCCCAAGAATATCAAGAAAATCTTAATCGTCCAAGCCTTTTAAATACAGATCCTCCATATCATAGAAAACTGCGTACTATTGTTGATACATTATTTGTTCCCATAGAAATATCCAAATTAGAACCACGTATTGAAAATATTGCAAATGAGCTAATCGATAATATTATTGAAAAAGATAGTGCTACAATGGATTTAATAACAGATTTTGCTTATCCATTACCTGCAACTGTAATTGCAGAACTACTTGGAGTACCATCTGAAGATCAGGATACTTTTCGTCAATGGGCAGATAATATAGTTAGCCTTGAAATTACTAGTGATAGTGATATTGATTCCATTAGAAAGGCAAACAAAACTGTAGCTGATATGGACATTTATTTCAGTAAGTTAATAGAGAAAAAAAAGAAAATGCCAACCAATGATCTTATTAGTCATATCATTAGGGCTAGAGTAGATGGACATTCTTTATCTGAAAAAGAAATACTTAGTTTTTGTAGCCTTCTTCTAAATGCAGGACATGTTACTACAGTTAACCTAATAGGAAACTTGGTTCTCTCATTACTTGAAAATCCTCAAGAATTTAAACGATTACAAGAAAATCAAAATTCTCTAATTAAAGCTGCCATAGAAGAGACTCTACGTTATAGATCACCAGTACAATTCTTATTCCGTATTGCAAATGCTGATGTAACTTTATCTGAAGAAAGAGAAGGAGGAAGAGCAGGAGACGAAGAAAGAGTACAGATACAAAAAATACAGAAAGGTCAAGGAATTACATTATTTTTGGGTTCTGCTAATCATGATGAATCTATATTTACAGATCCTGAACGATTTGATATTACTCGTAAAAACTTACGTCATTTGGGTTTTGGAACTGGAATCCATTTTTGTTTAGGAGCTCCTTTAGCTAGACTTGAAGGACAAATAGCATTGCGAATAATTCTTGAAAGATTTGAGAAACTTCAATTTAACTTTGATAATAGTGATAGACAAGATCTACATACAAAAGTTAGTCCGCTCAAAAGTTCTTTTTTACTTGGATTATCACATTTGCCTTTACGTTTCCAATCTAAAAATAATAGATGATAAAATTTGAACATTTTCATTTAGTTTGAACATCTTATACAGCATATACACAGTGGATAATAAGATTAGTTCAAAACAACTACAAATAGTGCAAATCCTTGTGTTGACATTGTCTTTATTGTTGTCATAGGTTAGACGTTATACCTATAAACCCATTGTCTAATAATTCAGGCTTTGACAATAAATTATTAATATTAATATCAGTTGATTAACTTGGTTTACCAATTTTTAAATATTCTAAAATCTATAAAATATTGCACTATTCGTCAACATAACTAGAGAGGCCTTAGAATAGCCATAGTCTGGAATGGACCAAAACCTGATTTGTATTGGTACAGTCCAGGCTATGACTATTATTAAAACTGTCTAAAAACAAAATTGTCTCCAATTATTGAATAATATAATTTCATCAATTACAAATACCCATAAAACTTAAATTTGATTCAAAATATATTACTAGCATTTTAATTATTAGGAGAAAGAAAAAAAATTTTTTGTTTGAAAATAGGATTTATTTATTACCAATCCATATTTTTTGTCTGCAAAAGACATTGAAGAGATTATATAGATTCATTATTTATGTTATAATATTTTAATATCACTTCAATTTTAAGAGCATAAATTTTACCTAAATCTTAACTTAGTGGAAATAAACAGTTTGGATTTGGTAATATAGCTATTGCATGGGTTAATTTCTGATAAGATTGATATTCTTCTAGTGTTGTACTAGAGAAATTAGCTAGAATTTATTTATACAATCTTAATATTAGATATAGAGATCTAAGATTGTGAACAAAATTACCAAATTACTATTTATACAGTTTAGCTTGATATTTTTATGTTTTGTTACTACACATTTTATACCTTCTATTTATGCACAGGAATTTGAATTCAACGCGGAAGACTATTATTACTCAGAACAAAATCCCACAAATTCAAAAGATACAGCTACTACCATAGATTCAGAAGATACAGATAAAGAAAACTGTATAGATAATCCTATGGAATCTGTTTCTCTACCAAATAGTGATATAGGTTCAGATTACTATACGTCACAATTTCACTTTATAAAAAAATTTGATAAGGATGGAAATCTCATAGATAGTTGGGGTACTGTTGGAAGTAAAGATGGACAATTCCTACACGCTCACGGAATAACTATTGATTCAAAAGATAATGTATATGTGAGTGATGCTGAAAATTGCAATATCCAAAAATTTGATAAGGATGGAAATTTTATCACTAAATGGGGTAGCAAAGGAATAGGTCCTGGTAAATTTATGCAACCTGAAAGTATGGATATAGATTCTGCAAATAATATTTATGTTGCAGAATATTCCAGGAAAAATATTCAAAAATTTGATAGTAATGGTAATTTTATAACAATGTGGGGACAAGAAGGAAGTGGTAAGGGCGAATTTAAAAAACCCTGGGGTGTAGCCTTGGATTCAAAAGATAATGTCTATGTTAGCGATCAAACACTTCCCAGAGTACAAAAATTTGATAGCAATGGTACATTTATAGACATGTGGGGAAAAGAGGGTAAAAAGAAAGGTCAATTCGTACATCAACATGATATAACGGTAGATTCAAATGATTATGTTTATGTAACTGATGGTAGAGAAAATTCCAGAGTAGCAGTATTTGATACCAATGGTAAATTCCTAAAACATTGGGGAAGTGAAGGAAAAGATGAAGGTCAATTTATTGAGAACCATGGTATTGTTGTTGATTCAGAAGGTAATGTCTATGTAGTAGATACACGGAACGTAAGGGTACAAAAATTTGACAGTGATGGTAACTTTATCACATTGTGGGGATCACTTGGGTGTAAAGATGATCAATTCCTAATTCCACATGATATAGCAATGGACTCTGAAGGCTATATCTACGTTACAGATAGTGGAAAGTCACACTTTAGAGCAAATTATGATTGTAATTGAGCTAGTAAGTGATCTTGTAATAGAAAAATTTTTAAAATATGTTACTTATAGTTACTGTATTATATATTAATAAAATTGAGAGATATAATCACCATCCGGGAAAATATGAGAGTATGAAATATCTAGTTTTATCAATTCAAAACCATAATTACAGATTTAATTCAATAGGAACTGGAGATAAATTCGCGAGTTTATAACCAAATGCGTGTACATCAGACAAATATCCGGGTAGAGTTATCTCTTCAGTTATTGTCATACCGCCTATAGAATGATATTTTTCTATTACCATTACTTTGAGCCCGAATCTACTAAATAGCAAGCACAAGTTAACCAATTATGTCCTGCACCTATAACTATAGCATCATAAGATGATTGAGGATAAGCATCATTGGTCATATCATCAGTTGATCTTTTTCAAATCTATTTGGTATTTAATGAATACTCAAATTCTAATAGAAACTACAATTTCTATTTTTTGAACTATATTTTGAATATTGTGATATACTAACAGAATTAAGTCAATATTAATTTAGGAAATATGATATTAATTTTCAGGCGTCTCAAAAATAAAAAATTGGAATATTTGTTGAGACATTATCCAATAAGATGGAAAGGTATGGCCCAGATTTCATCCATCCTATTATCATTACATCATTTTTTTGTGTAATGATATGATTATATAGTATTGGTATTATTTATGATATTTGGCTGTTCCAATTGTGTGGGCAGTTCATAACTTAAGATTTAGAATTATTGTTTGTTATGTTTAATTTGTTTATAGTATGTGATAGATACCAACTGTCACACGTTGAAAATATTTTAGAACCAGAGAGAATCTTTTTTCAGATCTAATTTTCAATTCATAGGTATTGTTTTATTGATTTAAAATAAAAGGTTTAACGATATCTTCTCTTTATATACAATACAGCAAGGATTCTTTAGCAAAGAATTTTTTTCCCAGACAAAATGACTTGAAATATTTCATATTCTTTGATACGTGTGAGAAGAGGGTTTTCATTTCGGATATTTAACATAGATATACATCCTATGCTATTTTCTTCTTCTTTGTTAAGTATTGCAAAATTTGTTAGATTAACAAACACATTAAGTGGCATTTCTATTTAGAATAGAGCATATCGAGTTCAAATTTTTCCCATAACAGCTAATCATTTTTTTGGAAAAAAGAAAACAGTTTTTATTGTGAGGATTAATTTATACTGCGTATTATTTACCCGTTATGTAAGTAAAGTTTGTATCTTTTTTTACAACTTTGTGCATACAATACGCGATTTCAGCGCTATATTTTCTGTCTGGGTTTTATTAAATATGACGTATATACTTTTAAGAAGTTCTGAACCAAAATTTTTTTATCTTTTGTACTTTAAGAGGAATAATGAAAAGTCAGTATTTATTTTTAAGGTAGATTTAATCGATAAAAATGATATTCTTTATATTTGACTTTACAGTCATTGCATTTATAAAGTATCATTTGCTGACCTGTCCTACATTCTAATTTATTGATATATAGTAAATTGTGTTTGCAAAAGGAACATTTCACCAATTTTTAAACCTTCTAATAATTTATTTCAAATTATAGTATTAAAATTTATTTATCAATTTCAATTTATATTAGTTCAATAATAGTTGATATACAAAATGAGTCAAATATACTTATATTTTTTACTAAGCCGAATACTTTTATGGCGGCGAAACTTTATCAAATTTTGATTTCTGCTCTTCCCGAAGTAAAAAGTTTTCATGATTTAGCAATCAGATAGAAGAAGAGGAGTAGAGAATCTATTACAAAAATCATCAAAAAATAACTTATAACTCAAAATACATTTAATAATAGATCATAATTATTTTAAATTTTTCGGCGCCGAAAAATTTTTTATCTCTAAATATTTATGTTACCAAAACATTTAAATTGTGATAAAATTATGAATCATTTTTTTATGACATGGTATAGCTAATATATCAAAAAATTAAATGAATGATATAACATAAAGATCTCAAAGATAAACTGCGATAACACAAGTTATACTAATTTGATTAGTTGAACATTCATCATCAGTAACCTGTAAACTCTTCAACTTTGATTCTTTCTTTTGGAATTTCTAAATCTTCTTGGAGCAAACTTTGCATAGCTTTTAGCATACTAGGAGGACCGCAGATATAGAATATTGAATTATTTAGTACGTTAGTGTCTACATACTTTAAAATCATTGCTTTGTTTATTCTTCCATACTCTCCTTTCCAATCGTTTGCGATTGATAATGAGGATTGTTCATCATTTAGATCTTTTTCACTAATGGTATAGATAATCTTCAAATTTTTATTTATGCTTGCCAAATAATCAAACTCTTTTTTGAATAAGATGTTGTTACGGTTCCTATTGGAATCAAACATTATTATTTTTAT
>JAICHH010000078.1 GCA_025922715.1 Nitrososphaeraceae archaeon | reverse complement strand
TCAATAACAAAAATTTATTAAATCGAAGACTCTATTATATCTAGGAGATATAAAAAATAAACCAAAAAGTTTTAGAAATACTAAACAATAAAAATACGTTAAATCAACTAGAAGATTTTAAAGAGATATTTGAATTTGTAAAAACTTGTATATCTACTGTTTTTAAAATGAACAGAACCGGATTAAATTTAATTCTACAAGGAATGCCAAGTAGTCTAGGAGCATATCATGTTTTAGGTTCAAATATCATAGTTGCTAACCGATATATATTAGAACATATAAAAAATACAAAATCGAAGGAGGAATACAATTCTTATGTTTTTGCAGTTTTGGCTCATGAATACTTACACAGTTTAGGAATAATAGATGAAAATAAAGTGAGAAAAATGACTTATAAATTATGTTTTGATATGTTTGGAAAAGATCATACAACAACCAAATTTGCATATAATCCACTAAGTGCATTTCCGCAAATACAAATGATATCCAAGAATAACTTTGAAACAAGTTTTACTCAAATCAAAAAATTTGACGATAAAAACCTTTCATATATAGGATAGGAATATAGTAATATGTAATCCTGACATCTATATCCACTCTAGTATATTTTTATCTGAATAGTGTAATAGCTAATTGGGTATATGAAAATCCTACACAATGTATTAAATTGTAATAATTAATATATTGTTTAATTAGATTTAAACCTACAAATATGATTAATTATATATGGTAGAATATGTATAGCAAAGCCATAAAAGGCAATCAAGAAATAGATCCTGATGAATTGAAAAAGAAAATAGATGATAATGCAAATATTTTTCTTTTAGATGTTCGAACCCCTCAAGAGTATGAGGCATGGAGAATATCTTATGAAAAATATGATAATCCTAAATTAATTCCTGTTGATCGTTTATTCATGAATGATCCTACTTTGTTAAAAGAAATTCCTAAAGAAAAGGAAATTGTTACGGTTTGTGCCCACGGAAATAGATCAATGATCGCTGCAAAGATACTACATCAATTAGGGTATAATGTAAAAAGTGTAAAAGGGGGAATGGCTGGATGGAATAAAGTCTACGATATTGCAGAGATTTCTGTTCCGAAAGAAGCTCCATTTAAAATATGGCAAATTAGAAGAATATCAAAAGGATGCATGGGTTATATTATATCGTCAGAAGAAGATAAAACAGCAACAGTTATAGATCCAAGTCGTGAAATTTATGAATCTTTTTTAAAAATTGCACAAGATAATGAATTTCAAATAACACAATTACTTGATACTCATCAACATGCAGACCATGTATCTGGAATTGTAAAACTAGTCAAAACTATAACAACAGAAACAAATATGGAACAAATCCGAATATATTGTAGCTCTCTAGAAGATTATGAAACTAGTAAAACAGAACTTAAGAATATAATGTATGTCAAAGACGGAGATAAAATAGATATAGATGATAAAGTTACACTAAGAGCTATTCATACACCAGGACATACGAATGGTAGCATGTCTTTTATTCTTGAGTATAGCACTAATTATAATAATAATAACAATAACGTAAATGATAAAAATCCTACAAATTCTTATTTATTTACCGGAGATACATTATTTGTTGATGGTGTAGGAAGACCGGATTTAAGAGACCAAACCAAGAAATTCGCTGAATTGTTATATAATACTTACCATAAAAAAATCCTTCAATTACCAGATGATACAATTGTTCTTCCTGCACATTTTAATGGAACATCCATTGCTTTGAAACATACAGTGCCAATATTAGAAACACTTGGTACAATAAAGAAAAGAGTAAAACTTCTTTCTATGACTAAGGACGAATTTATTGATTATATCGTAGACACAGTACAACCTAGACCTGGGAACTATAGAACAATAATATCAATTAACAAAAAAATGCTTCTACAGGATGAAATAGAAATGGCAGATTTAGAGGCTGGTCCGAATTCTTGTGCGATATCCTCCTAGTAAGACTATCATATTCGATTAAATATATAAACTGGAATTACTACCAATTGAAGAGAAAGTTATGACCTAAATACATTATTACTACTAATCAAGTCTAGGGTTTGAATCCTATCAACAATGCAAATTCTAACCATCTCCAATAGCAATCTACATCTACAAATCCTATCTCCAATAACCATTCCAATTGAATATTAATTTTAGTTTATCTTTTATCATGTTCTTTGTCTATAGGCCTTCGTTCCATTACTTTTCTGAAATATTGATTTAGTTTTTGATTCTGAAGAAATATGATCAAGATTGCAGAAAATACCTCCTGGTTTTAGCATAGAAAATAATTCTGAGTAAAGGTCTCTTTTACGATTATACATTAAATGATGTATTGCGAAACTAGAAATAATAGCATCAAATTTTCCTAAATTCGTTGGAAGAGGATAAGTTAAGTCATGTTCTATAATCTTAATTGTGTCATCATTCAGAAATTCTCTTCTAAATTCATTAAGCATATGAGGAGAAAATTCTTGTTTTTTTTGATATGAATTCGCATAATAAAAGTTCTCCTTCTGATCTATGAGGGATTTTATCTACACGATTTAAATAATCTACTACTCTTGAAGCTGTTAGCCAATTGCTATGATCATCGATTATTCTATTCTTATTGGTTATTTTTTATTGTCTCGCAAATGTGTTTAATTGTGCTGTCTATATATTTTCTCAATACTTATTATATTATTGAAAGTTATGAGATTTAAACAGGAGTCAACTAAAGAGTATATCCTCCAAAACAAAGCATTATTTAATTTATTTCATAATAATAATAATAGTAATTGTACTTTCTAATACAATCTTAAACTCCATTAATGATCTAAATAATGATAATACTTTTTTTTATTTTATTACGAAAGCCATTATTATCTATCGCCTAGATATTAATCATATATTATATTATAATCAGTTAAATCGTTTTCCAAATAAATTAAAATAGTAGAATGTTGTAAATATATTAGATAGAAATTGGGTTGTGAATTATTTACTATAGGAATTGTTGCAGGTTTAACTTTAACAGCAGCAGCCTTAGTATTTCAATTCTTCAGTGATAGAAGGAAGGAATTCCAAAACTTAACAAATGAATTGGAAGTAAATAATCTAAAAAAGTAAAATAATAATTGCAATAGAACAAGATGGTATACATCTTATTAGAACGAATATAACAATAAAAATGAATTGAGTTATTAATAAAAATGATCAAATATGATTATGAACAATATAAAATATACCAGCAATCAAATGGTGAATTTCATTCAATACTTAACGAATATATTGAATTTTTTTTATTTAATAGGTACTGTAAAATCAGAATATTTTTAAAATCTATATAATATGCTATAGGAAAATAATACAGTATGATAAATAAAAAACTTTTTAACAATAATTACAATGATAAAAAACAATTTGCAATTAATGAGGTTATTCTTAATTGGCTAGCTTTTCAAAAACAAGAAAATGAAGAAAAGATAGACTCTTCAAATACTCAAATTGAAAATAAGTATTATAAAATTTCAATTGACTGTATCAATTTATGTAATAATTTAATTGAAGATCACCAGGATCTTCAAAAAGTTTATGAAGAAATTAGTAAAAAAAATGGAATGCTAGAAAAAAAATATAGAAATACAAGGGTGAGATTAGAAAAAGAGATAATATTTTTAAATATAGAAAATTGGAAAACAATTAAAAGGAAAATTAAGTAGAACTTGATAAATATAGTTGAATTCAAATACTATATTATAATTTAAATTATTGTTTTTAAGTGGTATCATAACAATAGAAAACATTTTTGGTGTTGCAGTTGATGAAATATTATCTAAAATAGCAAATGAACAGCTATACACCAAGAATATGTTGATATGTATTAAGGAAAACAATATATACCAATGATTTTGCATATCGATAACTGAGCTAAATATGTCTACTGATAACAACACATTTTTCAAAATATTGATAGCAATTGACGGTTCAGAGAAATCTATGAAAGCAGCAGAATATGCCATAGACAATATAGCAATTAATCAAAAAACAAATGTACAATTGATTGTAGTTACAGTCATAGAACTTAATCTATCAACCTTTCTAACAGCACCTACCTTTGGATTAGAAGAGCATGAAGGAAAAAGGAAACAAGCTAAGGAGTGGCTAAGCAATATTGAAAAATTAATTCAACAGAAAGATGAAAATATTAAATTTAAATCGTACATTCTCGATGATCCTACATTAAAAGTAAGTTTTATAATAATAAACCATGCTGAAAGTGAGAATGTTAATTTAATAGTAGTTGGAAATCGAGGTAGAAGAGGTTTTAAAAGAATGTTATTGGGAAGCGTCGCATCAGATATTGTAACCTATGCTCACTGCCCAGTTTTAGTAGTAAAATAATGAAATTGTATATGTTACTGTTTTAAAATAAAATAAACAGGATTCTATAGAAAGATACGTGTGTAGTCCTATTTAGGTTAACTTTTAAATTTCAGCCATTAACCATTTTACGTACATATTTAAAAGTAAAAAAGAATAAGATATAATTGAAGAAATGGCCTAATAATAAGTTCCAGAATTTAATTTAGTAAGAAAAGGGAAAGAAACCTCATTTAAAAAAAGATAATATTCCTAGATAAGTAAAGTGTTTCATTAAGGTATATCCTGAAGATGAACCACCTTTTTGTTACCTTCTGTGTGATGTTGAAACTGGCTTAGTATATGATCAAGCGTAGAGAAGTAGATGTGTAAGGAACAATAGACACAGATAAAATATAATATCGATACTCACCGCTTTTATTGTCTTGGCAAAATAAGAGAAGAATGTTTTATTCAACCTATGACAATAAAAAAATTTATCTCTAAGAATTATTAACTATGTAACTATATGTAGAACAATTAGTAGTAATAGAGGATTAGCCTCAGCAGATGAGAAGACAAGAAAAAGAGTAACAAGTGAGGGTGGTAAAGCACTACATGATGAACGGGGATTAGCAGCAGCAGACCAGGAAACAAGAGAACGGGTCGCACGTGAAGGTAAAAAAGCATCTAGTGGCGGTGGCAGAAAGAAAGATTAATAACAAATAACAATTAAAAGATATATATTCTCGACCTATCAATTTTTTAAATTTTAAATTCTTAAATATTATTTGAGCTTATTGTTATTGCTAGTAATCTCTGAATAACATCGTAAAGGACCAAGAATTTGAATATGGATTTTATGCCACAATAATAGTAGTAGGTTATGGCTTTCATTATTAAATTGTCATATGTCTCGGATTAATCTGCTGCTGGATGAAAATGTGATTTTACATGTTCAGAGCAATAATGAAGTAAACATCTAGGGCATTATTTTATTCGTGTGTTACGACATAGCATTATACCACAAACTAATCCTTTCTCAGAATTGTTTCTCCATTCATTATTATCAAAACGATCACTCATATAGGTGTGAGTAATATTTTAGTGAAAATAGATATTAAACTTTAATAATATAATCAAATAAAAATAAAATTATTCATCAAGTATATTTATCATATTAATGCTTTCTAAATTCACAGATTTACACATATCAGTGAATCCTATAATAAATATTTTAGATATCATGAGTATTAATGATACATAAAATTATTATCTAATTGATATAAATTATAATGTATAACAACAATTACAATGGAAAATGATAAAGACATAAAAATTGAGACAGATGAAGATGTTGGATTAGATGATAAAATAAAGGCAGGAGCAAGAGCATTAGGTAAAAAGGTTGAAGATCCAGATAGAGACATCGATGCAGAATACGAAGCAGAAAAAGCAAAAGAAAGAGTAGTTGATTGATGGTAATGATTCAATCATCAACAACAGCAACAGCAATATTCATTGCTACTATATTTATCTCTTCTCTAGTAACTAATTCAGCATTTGCACAAGCACAAAGTATGAATCAATCAATGAATAATGCTAGTGACTCAGCAAATCAAGCAGCACAGAATGTTGGCCAATCTGCAAATAAAACTGGTGAAGCAATTCAAGGAAACACCAGCCAGATTGGATCCAATATAAGTGAAGGCGCAAAGAACCTAGGAGAAAATATCACTGAAGGTGCAAAGGGTCTCGCTGAAACTCTTGGCAAAGGATTACAAGATTTAGCAAAGTAATACCCATCTTTTATTTTTTACAAAAATTAAAATTTTTTTATCTTTTCAGTGGATCTAACCTTTCAGAAAGCATAATTACTTTATCCGACAAATTAGCAAATGAACATTGAAATCGTGTTAATACAACTCCCGACTGGGGCAGTTATTATTTGGGTTCATATACATATTTTATAAATACAATAAACATAGAAAAGAGGAAGCTCAAGAAAGACGACAATTAAGCTATCTACAACAATTATAATATTGAAACAGATGTTCTCAATTCAGAAAATAAGCAATTATTATTGCAATTCTTTGAATTATGAAAAGAATTGTACTTCGGAAAGATGTCAAAACAATAACCTGAAATACATTATAGCTTATAATAAATTTCTTGGACCATCAATTTCTTTTTCTTTAGTAAAAAACGAAAACCAAATTATTTCATTTTAGATACAAAAATAAAAAATAGTGAAGATGCCCAGATAAATACTGGATAACAATATAAAATGATGATTATCTTGTAAGAATAAAATACTTTCTTTCAGATGCTATTTATAGTACGATTTAATTACAATTTCAATGTTTAGTCAAATCGCTTGGTTTAAGTCTAGTAGTACTACATAGAGAAAATGTAGCAATGAGCAAGAATTCTGAAGTTGCCAAAATCTTTCGAGAAATAGCATTTATTTTGCAGACAGTAGAAGAGAAGAAAAGCGAACCTAATACTATCTTTAAAATTAGATCATATAATAGGGCTGCAGATGAAATACAAAATTTATCTTCCGATATAGGTGATATATACAAAAAAGAAAAACTAAAAGGATTGCTAAAAATACCCTCAATTGGAAAGGCTATTGCTACAAAACTTGAAGAGTATATTACAACAGGAAAGATACATTATTATGATGAACTAAAAGAGAGGTTGCCAGTAGATGTCAGCCAATTTTTCGGTTTGGAAGGTATTGGTCCAAAAACAATAAAGACGCTGTATGGTAATCTAGGGATCAAAAATATCTCTGATTTGGAAAAGGCTGCGTTAGAAGGCAAGATTAGAAGTGTTCCTGGATTTTCTCAAAAGAAGGAAGAATTAATTCTAAAGAAGATTCAGTTTTTTAGAAAAGGTGGAGGACGACGATTAATTGGTGAGGTCTATCCTTTGGTAAGGCGAATAGAGGAACGGCTTTCAGGAAATACTGGAGTAAAACAAGCAGTAGCTGTCGGTTCATTTAGACGAATGAAGGAAACTATAGGAGATATTGATTTTTTGGTGTCAATTATGTCTGAAAAAGATGGAGATAATGTAATTGATTATTTTGTAAATATGCCAGAAGTTAAGGAGGTAAGCGGAAGAGGATTATCTAAAGCATTTGTCAAACTAAATAATGGGATTGATGCAGATTTACTTGTTGTACCTGAAGAGAGTTTTGGCGCAGCGATGCAATACTTTACCGGGAGTAAAGAACATGGAGTAGCTATGAGAAAGATAGCCATATCTAAAGGTCTTCGTCTCAATGAGTGGGGAGTTTTTGACAAACAGAACCATAGAGTCGCTGGCGCGACTGAAGAGGAAGTGTATCAAGTATTGGGCCTACATTGGATTCCTCCAGAGATGCGAGAAAATAGAGGAGAAATAAAGTTAGCAAAAATAGGGAAAAATGGAATGGAAAAAGAAGAAGAGAAAGTAAGGCTCACACAATTAATAGCATATGATGATTTGAAAGGAGACTTACAAGTT